>JALZOI010000450.1 GCA_030857245.1 Myxococcota bacterium | reverse complement strand
CACGGCCTCGCCGCGCTTCTTGACCGCTCGAATCAGCTCGCTTCGCTCGAAGGGCTCTCGCATCGCCACAGTCTCTGAGCCCGAGCCTGACGCAGCCATGTGGGGTTCACACAGCGCTTACATCGCGTTCGTGGAGGGCGTCCCCTGATCGGCGCGTGACGTTCCGCGGAGTTAGGTACCCCGACGTTGCGTTCGTGGAGGGCGTCCCCTCAGGGGGAGAGCAGGACCCGGACGTAGCAGCGGGGTTTGGCGTCGGGGACGCCGGCGATCAGGCCGGCGGCGCCGAGGGTGCCGGCGGCGGTCTCGAAGAGGCGGACAGCGGCGCGGACCTGGTCGCCGGCGAAGCAGGGCTTGCGGTAGCCGATGTCGACGGCGCGCGAGCGGATCGCGAGCGGGCGCGCGGTGGCGGCGAGACGGCGCTGCACGGCGTCGAGGAAGACGCGGATGTAGACGAGCGAGTTGACGTGCTGGTTCGAGTCGGTCTGATCGAGCGTGAAGGCGATCGGCGTCGGATCCTCGACGAGCTCGTCGAGCCAGCGGCCGCTCGCGGGGACCTCGCCGGCGGTGGACGCGGCAGGGGCGTCGTAGCGCGCCTCCGGGACCGCGGGGTAGCCCGCGGTCTCGAAGCGCGTGACCCGGCGCCGCTCGGGCGGCGCGAGCGGGCGCGTGAAGGTGTGCTCGGCGAACAGCTGGCCCGCCCGTGCGAGCGCGCCCTCGGCCTGGCGCGGCCCGATCCGGCCGGCGACGCCGCTGACGTCACACCAGATGTTCATGAACAGCCGCGTCACCTCGTCGCCGGTGCGCTGGTGCGCCAGCTCGAAGCCGGTGCGGACCTCGATCGGGCGATCGATGCGGATCGGCTGATCGAGCGTCGCCAGCGTGAGCCGCGTCAGGATCGGGATCACGCCGTGCGCGATCGCGTTGCGCGCACCCGCGTGCTTGATGAGGACGGTCTGCCAGAGCCCGCTCATCGCCGGAGGCAGCGCGATCGGCATCAGGCGGCCGTCCTGCGCGACATCCTCGTATCGGAGGTGCGCCGCCAGCGTGGCCATCTGATCGGGTGGGAACGCGGGCACCGGTGGAGCGGGGAACTGCACGCCAGCACGATAAACCCGGTGTCGGGTGCGGCGCGTCTGCGGCGTTACCGATCGATGACGTGCTGCCCCAGACCGAACACTCAGGCGGCGGTGATCAGGCGCGCAGCGTCCGGCTCGCGGACTTCCGTGCGCGCGCGGTCCTGGGCGCGGCTTTCCGCGCAGTCTTGGGCGCGGCTTCTGGCGCGGCGGGCGCGGCGGTCGTTGGCGCTGCCTTCGGCTGACCACGCTTGAACGTCCAGCGGCCGGCCTGCGGCTTACCGGAATGCGCGACGGTGTGGGTGCCGAGCTGCCAGGTCGAGCGCGTGCCCGGTGCCGTGCCATCCGCGACGGCGTCGCACACCGCGCGCAGCATCGCCCCCGAGTGCATGTTGAGCTCGAGGAAGCTCGCGACCACGTCGTCGTAGCTTCCCGGGAACCGCGCGCGCGCCAGCGTCAGTAGCTCGCTCCACGCACGCACGCCCGGATCGTCCTGGCGGGCGAGCTTGACGGCGGGACGGGGGATGCCCTGCCGCTCGAAGTACGCCACGCACGCGCGCACCGTGCTCGACGAGAACCTCCGGGTCCGCGCGGCGGCGAGGAGCCGGGCCTCGTCGGAGGGCAGCGGTGAGGTCAAGAGCGCGAACGCACGTGCCTCGATCTCGTCGGTGGTGTCCCACACGAGATGCGCTTCCGTCGTCGCCACCGACGTGCGAGCGAGTCGATCGCGGATCGCTTGCGCCGCCGCCGCGTCGGCCCACTCGAGCGCGGCGATCACGGTGAAAGCCCAGGCCGCGCGCTCGCCTGGTGGCACCTCGAGCATCTCGAGGAAGCGCAGCACGTCTCGAACGTTGGTCGCGAGCAGCCCGGTCGGCGTGCTCCGCGCGATCGCGAGGTTCGGCGAGTCATGCAGGAGGCCGGCGAGCAGATAACAGCCACGCACGCTGTCACCGTGCTCGAGATCCGAGAGGTCGACGAGCCGGCAGACGCGCTCGATCAGCGTGCGCAGCTCGCCCGGCCGTCCGGCGTGGGCAGCCGCCAGGATCGCGCGGTACTGCTCCTTGTCCTCGCGATCGACGGACCACATGGAGTCGCGTGCGAAGTAGCGCGCGAACACCTCGCGGCAGCGGTCGCGCGGGAACGCGGCGCTCTCCAGGATCTCGGCGAGCGCATCGATGTCGACGAACAGCGAACCAGGCTCCGCCTCGATCACGACGTCCGTGGCGAGCGTCAGGATGACCTCGACGCGGTGAATGCGGTCACCATCCATGTTGAAGCTCGCGACTCTGAGCTCGAGCGCCCCGGCGAGCGTGCCGGCGACTGGCCACGCGATGGTTCGCCCCGTCTTGTGGCCGGTCGCCCCGAGCCGTTCCACGACCAGCGCCCTGAGCGCGGCGAACACCGCCTTCTCGGAAGCCGCGTCCTCGATCTCCAGCGAGACGTCGATCTGCGACACGCGCCCGAGCGTCTCCCTCACCGAACCCAGCATCTGCGAGATGCCTCCGGTGTTGACGTCGAGCCAGCCATACCGGACCTTGCCGTCAGAGTCGCGGTCCGACCACCACGCCGGCAGCGCGAGATCCGCGGACGGAGCTCCGAGCGCGATGCCGCAGAGCGTGTCGGCGGAACCCGCCCACATCATATCGAGCAATCCAGGGAGCGCCATCCGCGGACACTGCCCGCGAGCAGGCCGCGGCTCAAGTCGATTCAGCTCGCCGGGGATGCGAGCTGCTCCGCGGCAGATTGTATCGGGTCGAGGCGAGCCACGTGATTCGCCGGCCGATCCGTCAAAAGTAGTGCCCGAGCACGCCGCTGATCGCCAGGGTGGCGCCAGCGAGGCTCTCGCCTGCGATCAGCCCCGCGGCGATCACGACGACGAACCGGACGCTCCACGCAGGCGAGATCCGCTGCGCCGCGGCGCCGACGATCGCGCCGAAGCACATCGAGATCGAGTTGTAGGCGGGCAGCACGAACCCGAGCCCGATCGCCGACGCACTCGGCACGAAGCGGCGCGTGGCCGGCGGCAGGGTCTTCTCGAGCACGGCCAGCATCACGCCCACCGCACCGGCGATCGCGATCGCCGGGACGGCACCGGCCGGCATCGCGTCGAACCCCTTCGCGAACACCTCCGCGACGGCGCGCCACGTCGCGACCGCGGGGGCCGGCCACTTCTCGGTGACGAGGTCGACGCGCGGGTCCGGCACGAGGATCAGATACGCGGCGCTGCCGACGAGGGCACCGGCCAGCGCGCCACAGACCTGGACCATCGCCTGGTAGCGCGGCAACGCCCCGAGCAGGTGGCCGGCCTTGAGGTCGTGCATGAGGTCCGCGCACTGGCTCGCCGCGCCGCCGGTCACGTTCGCCGCCATCAGGTTCGGCGCGACCTGTCCCGGCGTCAGCGCGCCGAACAGGAGCTGCGTGATCTTCCCCATCGGGCCGACCGGCGTGACGTTGGTCTCGCCCGATACGCGCGCGGCGATCACCGCGATCAGGAACGACATCAAGACGCCGAACGCCGCGATCGGCGCGAAGATGTCGAACAGCACGACCTGGAGCACGACCGAGAGGATCAGCGCGGCAGCGAGGCCGCTCAGGAACCAGCGCCGGCTCACCTCGCCCAGCTCCTCCGCGGTCGGCCCCGCGGCGCCGCCACGCCGGAACGACCGGCCGAACGAGCGCCACGAGAACGCGAACGAGGTCAGCGACGATGTCACCATCAGCGTCACGCCGGGCCACAGCAGCCATTTGTTGAGCTGCCCGAACCACGGCTTCGCGGGGTCGCCGGCGGTTGCCCAGCCCTCGCCGAGCGCGACCGGGCCGAGCACGCCGTAGGCGACGACGGCGCCGAGGAGCAGCGACAGCCCGGCGCGCAGGCCGATCAGCCCGCCGACGCCGACCATCAGGAGGTTCGGCTCGAGCGCGAACGTCAGGTTGTTCAGCGTGACCGGCCCGCCTGTCGCGCTGGAGTAGCCGCCGGGGACCGCGAGCTTGGCGACCAGCTTCCAGCTCTCCGCGAGCTTGACGCCCGCCGCCACGACCGCCGCGCCGACCAGCACCTGCACGCGCAGCACCGCCTCGGCGCCCGAGGCGTACATCTCCTTGAGCGTCTGTGCGGCCGCGATGCCGTTCGGGAACGGGAGCTTGTCGATCAGGATCATCTGGCGCCGCAGGCCGATGCCGACGGTGATCCCGACGCAGCACACCGAGAACGTCCACAGCGCGAGGATCGGCCACGACAGCTCGATGCCGGTCAGCATGGTCAGCGCCGGCACCGCTGCGACGAGCCCCGCCGACGAGATCGAGGCCCCCGACGAGGCGGCGGTCTGGTTCAGGTTGTTCTCGAGGATCGTGAGCCCGCCGGGGCGCCCGCGCAGCCGGTCCGCGCCCTTCCAGAACGCGAACCCGAGCAACGCGGCCGTGACCGACATGTTGTTGCTCCAGCCGATCATGAGGCCGCTGTACACGTTGCAGATGCTCAGCAGCCCGCCGAGCACCATGCCGGTCACCACCGCACGGACGGTGAACTGGCGCATGGTGCGGTCGAGCGGCGCGGGCATCAGCGCGGCGGCAGCGGGATCGTGGACGGGCGGGGCCTCGGGGACCGGGTCCTTCACGCACGCGTGTTAACACGCCCCGCCGCGCATGCGCTCGACGATCCGGGCAGCATTCCGCGAGGGTTGGTCTCCGTCCTCACGACGCCGGAGTCCGGATCGAGCGTGAAGATCACGCCGCGCGGTCGCTGCGCACCATCATCTGTACCGCCGACCGGGTAGCCGACCGCGCTCGTGCCGATCCACGATCGCGCGCTCGGTGACGTGCGAGCCATGCACCGCTTGACCGCGGCGATCAACCGGCCTCATCGGCATCCGGCGGCCGCCCTGCGCGACATCCTCGTACCGGAGGTGCGCCGCCAGCGCGGCACGCGGGCACCGGCGGAGCGGGGAACTGCACGCCGGCGCGATGAACCCGGTGTAGGGTGCGGCGCGTGTCTGCGGCGTTACCGATCGACGACGTGCTGCCGCAGGTGGTGGCCGCCGTGCGCGAGCGTCGCGTCGCCGTCCTCGTGGCGCCACCCGGCGCGGGCAAGACGACGCGGGTCCCGGGTGCGCTGCTCGATGCCGGAGCGATCACGGGTGAGATCATCGTGCTCCAGCCGCGCCGGCTCGCGGCCCGGCTCGCCGCGACGCGGGTGGCGAGCGAGCGCGGCGGTGCGCTCGGCGCCGAGGTCGGGTACGAGATCCGCTTCGATCGGAAGGTGAGCGGCGCGACCCGCATCCGGTTCGTCACCGAGGGCGTGCTGACGCGCCGGCTGCTCTCGGATCCGACGCTGCGTGGCGTCGGCTGCGTCGTGATCGACGAGTTCCACGAGCGCCACCTCGACGGCGATCTCGCACTCGCGCTCGTCGCGCGGCTCCGCGAGCAGCGGCCCGACCTCGCGCTGATCGTGATGTCGGCGACGCTCGACGCCGAGCCCGTCGCCGCCTACCTCGGGGACGCGCCGATCATCCGCTCGGAGGGGCGCGTCTTTCCGATCACGATCGAGCACGGCGAGCAGCCCGATGATCGGCACCTCGGCAAGCAGGTCGCCGGCGCCGTGCGCCGCATCGCGCAGGATCGGCTCGACGGTGACATCCTCGTGTTCCTGCCGGGCTCGGGCGAGATCCGCCGCTGCGCCGAGGATCTCGCCGAGGTCGCCGCGCTCTTCGATCTCGCGGTGCTGCCGCTCCACGGTGACCTCACCAGCGACGAGCAGGACCGCGCGGTCAAGCCAGCGCGCCAGCGCAAGGTCATCCTGTCGACCAACGTCGCCGAGACGTCGGTGACGATCGACGGCGTGGTCTGCGTGATCGACAGCGGCGTCGCGCGGATCGCGCGGCACTCGCCGTGGACGGGACTGCCGTCGCTGCAGGTCGAGCCGGTCAGCCGCGCGAGCTGCGCGCAGCGAGCCGGCCGGGCCGGTCGCACGCGCCCCGGCCGCGTCATCCGCCTCTTCACCAAGCACGACCACGACACCCGCCGCGCGTTCGAGATCGCCGAGATCGGCCGCACCGATCTCGCGGGTGCCGCCCTCGAGCTCCACGGCGCGGGGCTCGCGGGGCTCGGCGCGCTGCGCTGGTACGAGCCCCCTCCCGCCACCGCCGCGACCGCCGCCGAGGACCTGCTGCTCCGGCTCGGCACCATCGAGCGTGGCGCGATCACGCCGCTCGGACGCCGCATGCTGCGGTTCCCCGTGCACCCGCGGCTCG
>JALZOI010000050.1 GCA_030857245.1 Myxococcota bacterium | reverse complement strand
CGTCGGGTGGGGGCGCGGTCAGCGGGGTCCGCGCCGAGCCGTCGGAGGTGCCGCCGATCGCGATCGGCGTCGCGATCGGCGACGCGGCCGCGGACTTCGGCCGCGTCACGATGGGGTCGCGCGTGGTGCCGAGCGAGCGCTGCGCGATGTCGGCGATGCACGCCCACAGTAGCGGCGCCGGTGCGTGCTCGCACAGGTTCGGTACGCCGATCGTCTCGATGACGAGCTGCGCGTCGACGTGGGGCGCTCCCACGCACGCGGTCAGCAGGCGCGCCCACAACGGGCGTGGCAGGTGCTCGGCGAGGATGTCGGCGCTGACGTGCCGGAGGATGTCATCGGGCGTGGCGACGCCGAGCTCGAGGGCCTGCGAGATCGACGTGACGAAGAACGCCTTCAGGTTCACGACACCACACCGGCCCGAGCGGCCGCCGCGGCGATGCACGCCCACAGCACCTCGTGCGGCAGGTGCTTCGCCAGCAACGCGGGCGTGACGGTCTCGAGCACCCGCTCGGGCGTCATCGCGCCGGCCGCGAGCGAGGCCTGCAGCACCTTGCTGAGCAGCTCGGGTGGGAGATGGTTGGCGAGGATATCGGGGGTCGCATGTGCGAGGACATCGCTCGGGGCGAAGATGTCGTGCTCGAGGCCGGACTCCACCATGCGTGCAAACCACGCTTGACGCTGATCGCTCATCACCTCGACGGTACACTGATCTCGACGGCGAAGGCCGCGCTCGCGGCGCCCGTACATCCTCGGCGCCGCGACGACGCCCGGCTCCGGCAAGCCTCGGAGATCCAAGGAATCCGCTGACATCGTCCTTGCTTTGATGTCGGGCGTCTTGCACGGTGATTCTGGATGTCCGAGGCACGCCCCAAGCTCTCGTCGGGCACCGTGCTCTACCGATACGTCGCGGAGGCGATCGAGGTCCTGCTCGTCCATCCCTCCGGCAACTACAACCGGCGCGCCCCCTGGGGGATCCCGAAGGGCGCCCCGGACCCCGGCGAGACGCTCGAGCAGACGGCGCTCCGCGAGACCCTCGAGGAGACCGGCCTCGAGGTGACTGGAGACCTCGTGGACCTCGGGTTCGTGGACTACACGCGCTCCAAGAAGCGTGTCCACGGATACGCCGCGCCGGCGCCCGATGGCGCGGCCCCGCGCTGCGCCTCGTGGGAGGTCGACAAGGCGGAGTTCATCGAGGTGACGCGAGCCCGCCGGATCATCCATCCCGACCAGGGTGCGCTCCTCGATCGCCTGCTGCGTCACCTCGACGCGCCGGCCGATCCCGTGACCGCGACGCCGCTCGAAGACGTCGTGGTCGCGGAAAAAACGCCCGCCTAGGCGATTCCGGAACCCGCCGGAAAACCCGAGTGCTGGCGCTGCGGAGCCGGTGTCGCGGACCCGACGGCTGTCATCAAAACTGACACCGGGATCGTTTCATCTCGACAAAGCGACGTCGCGTGGCACAGTGCACGGCCGCTGTGGCTCAGCCGCACGGCGTGCCGGGCCCGTTAAGCAGCTGATTCTGCACGCGGGCCCCACCTGACCGGTCAGTCCGGTTGTCGCAACGCGTATGGGTGCGCATCGTGCACTGAGTTCCGTGCAGAGAGCTCGCTCGGTCCCTCGGTTGGGAATCGCAGTCGAGTTGCAACGGTTCGACCTCAAACGACGTCTATCTCGAGGAGCAGAGGAGTAACACCGCCATGGCCACCACTCACACGAATCGTCGTCCGCAGCGTACCGCGCGTCGGACGACGTCGAGCACGGTGCCGGCGCGTACGCACCGCACGACCGGAGCGCGGCAGAACCGCGCATCCGAGTCCACCGCTGTGTCGATCGCGCCCGCTCCCGTTGCGAAGGGCGCCGTGCCGCAGATCCCCGTCGAGGTCGTCGCACCGGTGAAGGTCGCGCGTCCCGTGCGTGCGCCCGACTCGGACGACCACCTGGCGGCGTACTTCCGCCAGCTCGCCGAGCACGAGCTGCTCACGCCCGAGGACGAACGCGAGCTCTCGCAGGGCATCGAGGACACCGAGATCCTCACGTGGGAGCGCGTGCTCTCGCGGCCCGAGGTGGTGCTCCATCTACTCTCCATCATCGAGCCGAACCTCGAGCAGCCGGTGAAGTTCCCGAAGCTGCTCAAGGCGGTCGAGGACATGTCGGGCTCGAAGCGAGCCCGCAAGGAGCCCAAGCTCATCAAGAAGCTGGGTGTGGCGGCGAAGGACGCAGCGACCCAGCTCCGCACCCTCGATCTAGATCGCGTTCATATCGATGCCGTCGTGCGGGAGCTCGATCGAGCGCGCCATGCCGCGGTCGCGGGCGAGATCACGTGGTGGGAGGACGCGGCCGCGAAGGACGCGACCAGCTACATCGACGACGTGCGCCAGGCGCACCGCGATGCCGCGGCGCTCCGGGACGAGTTCGTCCGCGCTAACCTGCGCCTCGTCGTCACGATGGCGCGGCGGTACGACCGCGGCGGCATGCCGCTCGCCGACCTGATCCAGGAGGGCAACCTCGGCCTGATGCACGCGGTGTCGCGCTTCGACTATCGCCGCGGCCTCCGGTTCTCGACGTACGCGTGCTGGTGGATCCGGCATGCGATCGGGCGCGCCCTCGCCGACAAGGCGCGGGCGGTCCGCATCCCGGTGCACATGCTCGAGGCCCAACAGCAGCTCGAGAAGGTGCGCCAGGGGCTCGTCGGTGAGCTCGGTCGGCCGCCGACTCCGCAGGAGCTGGCCAAGGCCGCGCGCGTGCCGCTCGCGAAGCTCAACCAGATGCACCGCTACATCATGGGCCAACCGATGTCGCTCGACCGGCCGGTCCACGATGACGACGACCGCAGCTTCGGCGACACGATGGCGGATCCGGACAGCGAGGAGCACTCGCCCGAGGACAACATGACGACGGAGACGCTGACCGGTCAGGTCAAGCGCCTCCTGCACCACCTCTCGCCGATCGAGGCCGACGTGCTGACCAAGCGCTTCGGGCTCGGCGACGACGAGGAGCGCACGTTCCGCGAGATCGGTGACCAGTACCACCTGTCGCGCGAGCGGATCCGTCAGATCCAGAACTCGGCTCTCGACAAGCTGAAGCGCGCGCTCGAGCGCGAGCACCGCGGCCACGTCGAGATGTAAGCGGTCTCCGGAAGCTCCCGCACCCTCCCACGCCTGCGACGCTGACCGTGTCGCAGGCGTTTCTGCGTCGTGGGTCTGCGAACCACGATGGTAGGTTGCGCCGCATGAAGCGGATCGTGCTCCTCGCGCTGTGCCTCGTCGGAACGTCGGCGATCGCGCAGCCTACGGCCCCACCCCGCCCGGCTCCGTCGCGCGCGCCGGGTACCTATGCCGGACTGGGCGCGGAGAGCATCGCGAAGGAGGACATCGCGCGGTTCACCGCGCCCGCGCTCGACCCGCGGGTCTCGCGGCGGATCCAGGCGATGCTCGACGTCCGCGGCGCCGGCAACGGCCAGATCACCGCGCGCGGCGACCGCATGTACTTCACGACGGCCGTCACCGGGACCCCGCAGGTCTGGCGCCAGGATGGGCCCATGAAGTTCGCGATCCAGCAGACCGGCGGAGAGGACCGCACGACGCTGGTCGACATCGCGCCGAACGAGCGCTTCGTGGTCGTCACCCGCGACTACGGCGGCGAGGAGAATCCGGGGCTCTACCTGATGGCGCCCGACGGCGGTGCGCTCCAGGTCATCCAGCACACGCCGAAGGTCCAGACGTTCTTCGAGTACATCACCGACGACTCGAAGCAGCTCTACTTCCGCGCGAACGACGTCGACCCGGCGTCGTTCGCCATCTATCGCCACGACGTGGCGAGCGGCAAGCGCGAGCGCGTGTTCGATGCGCCCGGCTTGTGGTCGATCGCGGACCATCGCGGCGACACGTGGCTGCTCAAGAAGGCGCTCGGCTCGACGCAGCACGAGATCTACCAGTATGACCTGAGGACCAGGCAGCTCACGCCGCTGCTCGGCCAGGGCGAGGCCGAGGAGTACGCCGTCGCGTTCGGCGCGCGGCCTGGCGAGATCCTGGTGCGCACGAACAAGCGGGGCGACCACCAGCGCGTCTATGCGTTCGCGAAGGGCACGCTGACCCCGATCACGCCCGAGCTGCCGCACGACATCCGCTCGTTCTCGATCGATCGCCAGCGCACCCGGATCTACTACAGCATCAACGAAGCGGGCTACCTGCGGCTCGCCGCGCTCGACGCGCGCACGCTGCGTCCGCTCGCGCTCCCGAAGCTCCCCGCCGCCGACAACGTCAGCCTCACGGCGGTCTCCCGTAACGGACGCTTCGTGCAGCTCGCCGTCGATGGCGCGACGCTCGCGCCCCGGAGCCTCGTGTTCGACTGGCAGACGCGCAAGCTCACGACCTGGCGCGTGCCGATGACCCCGGAGATCGATCCGACGACCTTCGCGCCGGTGACCCTCGAGCACTACCCCGCGCGCGACGGCACCAGGATCCCGATGTTCGTGCGGCGGCCGCGGACGTGCGCGGCGCCCTGCCCCGTCGTGGTCAGCTTCCACGGCGGGCCCGAGGGTCAGTCGACTGCGGGCTTCAGCGGTGCCGCGCAGCTGTTCGTCGAGGCGGGCTTCGTCTACGTCGAGCCCAACGTGCGTGGCTCGCTCGGTTACGGCAAGCGCTGGCAGCACGCGGATGACGGGCCGAAGCGGCTCGCGGTGCTGAGCGACATCGAGGACGTCGCGAGGTTCATCCGCACGAGCTGGAGCAAGGATGGCAAGGCGCCCAAGATCGGCGTGACCGGCGGCAGCTACGGCGGGTACGCGACGTTGATGGCGATGACGTACTTCGCGGGGGCGTACGACGCCGGCGTGCAGCGCGTCGGGATCTCGAACTTCCTGACGTTCCTCGGCAACACCGCGGCGTATCGGCGGGCGCTGCGGACGTCGGAGTACGGCGATCCGACGACGGACAAGGTGGCGCTCACCCAGCTCTCGCCGATCACACACGTCGCGAAGATCCGCGCGCCGCTGCTATCGATCCAGGGTGTGAACGATCCGCGCGTCCCGGTCGGCGAGGCCGTGCAGATCTATCGCGAGCTCGAGCGCCGTCGGATCCCGGGCGGCTTGATCCTGTTCCCCGACGAGGGCCACAGCATCGCGAAGCGCAGCAACCAGGTGATCGCGATGGGCCACACGATCGCGTTCTTCGAGCAGCACCTGCTCGGCAAGTAGCGCGCGCCGGCGTCGCTCAGCGCCGGCCCCACAGGAAGCGCAGCAGCGCCTCGGCCTTGGGGCCGAAGGTGTCGAGCTCGACGTACTCCGAGGTGGTGTGAAAGCCGGCGCCGCGCGGACCGAGGCCGTCGATCGCGGGAACGCCGAGCGGCGCGACGGTGTTGGCGTCGGAGCCGCCGCCGAGCAGGCCGGCCTCGCCGTGACCGAGCCCCGCGAGCTGTGCGCACGCGGCGTACTCGTCGCGCAGGGCGGCCGACGCGACGGTGCGCTCGAGCGGGAGCCGGTTGGCGCCGCCCGCGACCTCGAGCGCCACGCCGGGGATGGCGACGGCCTCCGCGATCGCGCGCAGGCTCGTCACCAGCGTCTCGGCATCGGCGACCGTCTCGTAGCGCAGATCGAGCATGCACTCGGCGCCCTCGGGCACCGTGTTCTTCGAGGTCCCGCCGGTGACCTGGCCGACGTTGACGGTGACGCCGCGACCATAGTCGGTGAGCTGCTGCGCGGCGTCGATGAAGCGCGCGAGCGCCCAGATCGCGTTGGCGCCGTCCTTGTGGTTGTTGCCGGCATGCGCGGCCTTGCCGTGCGCTGTCACGGTCATCGCGCCGACGCCCTTGCGCCGCGTGATGATCATGTCGTTCGCGCGGCCCGACTCGAAGACGAGCGCGCACGCGGCGCCCGCGGCGAGGGCCTTGAGATGCGGCGTGGAGCTCGGCGAGCCGACCTCCTCGTCGGCGACGCAGACCACGACGATCGGGATCCCGGCGAGCGCGCCGGCCTCCTCGAGCGTGGCGAGCGCGGCCCGGATCACCGAGAGGCCGCCCTTCATGTCGAGCGCGCCGGGGCCGGTCGCGCGGGTCCCCTCCTCGCGCCAGCCCTCGAAGTGCCCCGGCGGGAACACGGTGTCGTGGTGCCCGATCAGCAAGATCGGCGCGGCGGTCGCAGCCGCCGGCGTCCGCCACACGAGGTGGTCCCCGAACTGCGGACCGCCGGGGATCACGGCGCCCTGCAGCGACGGCAGCGCGAACGCCTCGCGAAGCAGCGCGCCGACCCGGTTCACGCCCTCGACGTTGGCCGTGTAGCTGTTGATCTCGACCCAGCTCCTCGCGAGCGCGTGCATCTCGGGCGTACGGGCGTGGACGGCGGCGAGCACGGCGTCGAGTGATTCCGGAGAACCAGGCTGTTTTCCCATCGTCTGGGGCATGGCATACCAAGGGCCACGATGGCAAAGCGATTCAAGGCGGCAATCATCGGCGGTAGCGGGTACGGCGGCGCGGAGCTGGCGCGCCGGCTCCTGATGCACCCCGACGTCGAGCTCGTGCGGGTCGCCTCGATCGATCACGTCGGCGAGCCGCTCGGCGCCGTCCACCCGAACCTCGACGGCGCGACCGATCTGGTGTTCGAGGATCTGGCGCCCGCCGAAGCCGCGAAGGGGTGCGACGTCGCGCTGCTCGCGCTGCCGCACAAGGTCACCGCCGCGAAGGTGCCGCAGCTCATCGAGGCGGGCGTGAAGATCGTCGACATGTCGGGCGACTTCCGGCTCCGCGATGCCGCCGTTTACGAGAAGTTCTACGGGGCCAAGCACCCGCACACGAACTTGCTCGGCACGTTCGTCTACGGCTTGCCCGAGCTCAACCGCGCGGCGATCAAGCAGGCGAAGCACGTGGCCTCGCCCGGCTGCTTCGCGACGACGATCGAGCTCGCGCTGCTGCCGCTCGCACGCGCCGGCCTGCTCGATGGCGTGGTCGTCCACGTCACCGGCATCACCGGCTCGTCGGGCTCGGGCATCGCGCCGGCCGCCGGCACCCACCACCCGAGCCGCGCCGGCAACCTCAAGACGTACAAGCCGCTCGAGCACCAGCACGTCCCCGAGGTCGTGCAGCTGCTCGAGGACACCGGCGCCAAGCAGGTCGAGCTCCGGTTCGTGCCGGTCTCGGCGCCGCTCACACGCGGCATCTTCGCGACCTGCTTCCTCGAGCTGCCGGCCGAGATCGACGCCGCGCGGCTGGGCGCGATGTTCGACGAGCAGTACGCGCGCGAGCCGTTCGTGCGACGCCCGAAGGGACGGCTGCCCGAGGTCGTCGCCGTCGCGGGCTCGAACCATGCGGAGGTCGGCTTCGCGGTGGGCCCCGTCAGCAACGGCAAGCGCACGGTGACGGTGTTCTCGGCGCTCGACAACCTGATCAAGGGTGGCGCCGGCCAGGCGATCCAGAACATGAACCTCGTGCTCGGGTGCGACGAGCGCGCGAGCCTCGAGGACCTCGGGAACTGGCCGTGAGCGCCGGCACCACCGGGGGCGGCATGCTCGTCGTCAAGATCGGCGGCGAGGTCATCGGCTCGGGCGAAGCCGCGCTGCTCGCGGCCGACCTGCGCGTCCTGATCGATGACGGTGCGCGCGTGGCGATCGTCCACGGTGGCGGGCCGCAGGCGACGGCGCTGCAGAAGCAGCTCGGCCTCGAGACCAAGCAGGTCGCGGGCCGGCGCGTCACCGATGCGGCGACGCTCGACGTCATGAAGATGGTGCTCGCCGGCAAGCTCAACGTCGACCTCTGCGCGATCCTGACGGCGGCCGGCGTGGCCGCGGTCGGCCTCCATGGCGCGTCGGGCCAGGTCGTCCGTGCCACGCGGCGCCCGCCGAAGGTCTACGCGAATGCCGGCCCCGATCCGGTCGACATGGGCTTCGTCGGCGACGTCACCGGCTTCAACCTCGCGCTGCTCGAGACGCTGTGGACCGCGGGGTACGTCCCCGTGATCGCGTGCCTCGGGGCGGACGCCACCGGCGGCGTCTACAACATCAACGCCGACATGGTCGGCAACCAGCTCGCCGCCGCGCTGCGCGCCGAGCGCCTGTTCCTCGTGACCTCGGCGCCGGGCGTGCTCCGCGACATCGCCGACCCCACCTCGCGCCTCCCCCGCCTGACCTGCGCCGAGGCCCGCGCCGCGATCGCGGACGGCACCGTCACGGGCGGCATGATCCCGAAGCTCGAGGAAGCCATGGCCGTGATCGACCAGGGCGTCGGCGCGATCCACATCCTCGGCAAGCTCGGCCCCGGCGACCTCGTCCGCGCCGTCCGTGAGCCCGGCTCCGTCGGCACCACCCTCGGGGACGCCGTCTAGGTCAGCGGGGCCCCCGTCGACGACTCGGCGTGCTCGCGCGGGACCCCGGGGGCCAGCTCGATGATCTTGAAGCCGTGGCCGGTGGGCTCGAAGACGCCAAGCTCGGTGATGACGAGCGAGACCACGCGGATCGCCGTGAGCGGGTAGTCGCAGCGCGGCACGAGCTTGTGCTCACCCTTGCGGGTCACGTGCTGCATCATCGCGATCACGCGGCGGCAGCCCGACGCGAGATCCATCGCGCCGCCGATGCCCATGATCTTGCCGCCGGGAACGGCCCAGTTCGCGAGGTCGCCGCCGGCCGAGACCTGCATCGCACCCAGGATCGCGAGGTCGACGTGGCCGCCGCGGATCATCGCGAACGACGATGCCGAGTCGAAGGTCGAGCCGCCGGGCAGCACCGTCACCGTCTGCTTGCCGGCGTTGATCAGGTTCGGATCTTCCTCGCCCTCGTACGGGAACGGACCGGTGCCGAGCAGGCCGTTCTCCGAGTGCAGCCACGCGTGGCCCTCGGGGAGGTAGTCGGCGACCTGCGTCGGCAGCCCGATGCCGAGGTTGACGATCGAGCCCTCGTGGATCTCGCGCGCGGCGCGCCGCGCCATCTCCTCGGTGCCCCAGCCCTTGATGACGGTCATGCTCGGGCTCGCTTTCGCACGGTGCGGTACTCGAACGCGTTCTCGTGCTCGGGCACGTGCACGATCTTGTGGACGTAGATGCCGGCGAGGTGGACGTCGTCGGGATCGATGCGCCCGTTGTCGACGAGCTGGTCGCACTCGACGATCGTCAGCCGTGCCGCGGTCGCCATCACCGGGTTGAAGTTGCGGCCCGTGCGCCAGAACCGCAGGTTGCCCAGCCGATCCGACGTCTGTGCCCGCACCAGCGCGACATCACCGCTGAGCGCCCGCTCGAGGAGGTAGCGGCGGCCATCGATCTCCTTCGTCTCCTTGCCATCCTCGACGACGGTACCCACCCCGGTCGGCGTGTAGAAGGCCGGGATCCCCGCGCCCGCCGCACGCATGCGCTCGGCGAGCGTGCCCTGCGGCGTGATCTCGACCTTGACCTCGCCGGACGCCATCCGCGTGTGGAGGTCCTCGTTGTTGCCGATGTAGCTGCAGATCACCTTGTGGATGATGCCGGCGCGCAGCCACTGCGCCAGGCCCTTCCCCAGGTTGCCGGCGTTGTTCGAGACCAGCGTCAGCTCGCGCACCCCGCGCTCGATGACACCGCGAATCAGCGCCTCGGGATTACCCGACAGCCCGAACCCACCGACGAGGATCGTCATCCCGTCCTTGAGCGGTGCGAGCGCGTCGACGACGGAGCCGACGACCTTGTCCTTGTGGCGACCACTCATGCGTTTCCTCCGAAAGCCTCGACAGCCGCATCGCCGAACGCGCGCATGCCGCGCACGAGCTCGCCCTCGGTGATGCACAGCGGGGGCGCGAAGATCGCCGTCCCTCGCCTGGGGTCCACGTGCAGCGACAGCTTGCGGCGCCCGAGCTCGCCGCCGAGCCGCGACCACGCGTCGGCCGGCGCCTCGATCTCGAGGGCCCCGAGCAGCCCGAGCGAGCGCACGAACGAGGTCGCGCGGAGCCGGACGGCGACCGCGTCGAGCTCGCGCCGCAGCACCGGTCCGAGCCGCTCGGCATGCGCGAACAGCTGCTCGTCCTCGTAGAGCTTCAGCGTCTCGACCGCCGCCGCGCACGCGAGCGGATGCGCGTAGTACGTGAGGCCACAGGCGAGGACGTGCTCGTCGAAGTGACGCGCGACCCGCTCGTGGACGATGACCGCGCCGATCGTCGCGTAGCCGGAGGCGAGCCCCTTCGCGACGGTGATCATGTCGGGCACGACGTCCCAGTGCTGGAACCCGAACGGCTTGCCGGTGCGGCCGAAGCCGGTGAGCACCTCGTCGGCGACGAGCAGTGCGCCCTCGGCATCGCAGGCCTGGCGCACGATCGGCCAGTACTCGGGCGGCGGCACGAGCACGCCGTTCGCGCCGGGCACCGATTCGAGGAAGACGGCGGCGACCGTGCGCGGTCCCTCGAGCTGCATCGTCGCGCCGATGGTCGTCGCGCACTCGCGGCGACAGGTCTCGACGCGCTGGCCGAACGGGCAGCGATCGCAGTAGCAGTCCTGCACGTGCACGACGCCAGCGAGCGCGGGCTCGAGCGCCGGGCGTCGCCAGTCGCCGGTCAGCGCGAGCGCGCCCATCGAGGCACCGTGGTAGCTGCGGTAGCGGCTCACCATCTTGAGCCGGCCGGTGACCTGGCGCGCGATCTTGATCGCGTTCTCGTTGGCCTCGGCACCGCTCAGCGTGAAGAACACCTTCGAGAAGCCCGGACCCGCCATCGCGAGCAGCCGCTCCGCGAGCTCCACCTTGGCCGGGTAGACCGCGTTCGGCGCCGACAGACAGAGCTCGTCCGCCTGGCGCTTGATCGCCTCGATGATCCGCCGCCGCCCGTGCCCGGCATTGACCTGATAGCTGAGCGCACCGAGGTCGAGCCAGCGCGCGCCGTCGGCCGTCGTGAACCACGCGCCGTCGCCGCCGGTGAGCTCGATCGGCTTGGCGGCGCCCTGCGCGCTCCACGTGAAGAAGAACGGATACTCGGTCGTCACAGCTGCCACTTCTCCGGCGCCACGTTGTGCACGAAGCCCTGCTGCGCCCACAGCTCGCCGCTGTCGAGGTTCATCGCGATCGCGCCGCAGGTCGCGGCGCCGTGCGGGGACTCGGGGGTCGCCATGTTCGTGCAGATGCTGCGCGGCCAGCCGTCATCGCTGCCGAGCCGGCGCCAGGCGTCGTCGAGATCGTGCAGCGGCGTGCGGGCGAGGTCGGCCTCGAGCCAGGTCATGCGATCGAAGGTCGTGCTCGTCGAGGGCACCTTCGAGACCGCCGCGACGTCGGCGTCGAGGCAGTGGTTGGTGTGGCAGTACGAGCGACCGCCGCTCCACACTTGCTTGCGCCGGGTGCCCGAGGCCTCGATCGCGAACGCGTCGGTGCGATCGGCGACGAAGTAGTGGTGGCCGGAGCCGATCGGGCTGCGCGTGATCACGTCGCGCGCGGCGAGCGCGGTCGTCTGGTGGAGAGCGCGGCGCACCATCGCGGGCCACACCACGCCGAGCGTGGCGTCGGTCGAGAACAGGTTGTTGATCGCGATTCCGACGCGCGCCGTGTTCATGCCGGCCATGCCGAGGCAGCCGGTCACGGTCAGCAGCGTCGCGCCCGGGCCGTCCGCCGACTCGGGCACGCGCAGCACCATGACGTACGGGATCGCGGTGGCGTGCATGTCCCAGGTCTGCGCGAGGATCCGGCCACTCGGCGCGTGCGCGAAGAACGCGCTGCAACCATCGCCACCCAGGCCCTCGGCACCCTGTCCCGAACGCGCCGCGTCCGGCGCATCCGCGGTGGGGGCCACGTGCCAGGTCGTGGGATCGGGATCGAGATCGCGAAGATCCGTGTAGTGGTTCGCGACCACGATGTCCTCGGGGGACACCGCCGCGCCCTCGGCGATCCCGAGGAGCTCGGCGTGGAGCCCGGCGTGGTAGCGCTCGAGGACCGGCAGGTGCGCGCGTGCGGCTGCCATCACCTGCTCGGCGGTCTGGAAGCCGCCGACCTTCGTGCAGAGGTATGTCCGGATCGCGGACAGCGCCTTGATCTCGCCGCGGAAGCTCTCGCCGTGGAGGCGGCCCCACTCGCGGGCGGACTGGCCGGCGGGCAGCTCGAGCACTCTCACGCGTGGCGCTCCGGGCCCTCGGGCGCGCGCGCCGGGGGCCGCGAAGTTGCGTTCGTGGAGGGCGTCCCCTCTCCGGGTCGTGAGGTTTCGGGAGCTTGCGGCATACGACGTTGCGTTAGTGGAGGGCGTCCCCGAGGGCCGCCGCGGCGGCCGCGATCTCGTCGAGCGCCGGGATGATGCCCAGCCGGTTGCCCGGGAACTGGCGGACGGTGATGCCCGCCTCGCCGAGCGCGGCGAGCATCGTCGGCGCCCGATCGCCGGCGTCGATCACGCGGTACGCGCCGACGCCGGCGGCGGTCACCGAGGCCAGCGCCTCGTCGAGCGCGGCCGACCCGGCGGCGATGTCGAGGTGGCGCGCCGCCCGCAGCTGGTGGTGCTGGCGGACGAGCGAGAGCTCGTCGCCGTCCCATGTCGAGACCAGCGTGAGCGGCGAGCCCACGAACCACGCCGGCGCGCAGTGCACGTAACCGGTCTGGCCGCCGCCCCACCACGTGAGGACGTCGGGAACGAGGCCGGCCGCCGCCGACAGGAACGGGCCACGTCCGCTGCGATACGTGTGCGTCGTGGTCTCGACCGCGATCAGCGGCAGCTCGAGGTCGGTGCGCAGCTTCGCGAGCGCCTCGAGGAAGTCCGGCGGCAGCACCGCGCCGGTCCGCTCCTGCACGAGCTCGTAGACGAAGCCGAGGATCTTCGACGGCCCGCCCGCGGCCTCGACCGCCGCGCGGATCGCCATGATCGATGCGGCCGTGCCGGCGCTCGCTGGGTGCGGCACGCGCGGCCAGCAGAAGTGCCCCGGCCCGCCGCGATGGACGTCCGGATCCGACAGCGAGCGGCACGACGCCGCCGTGTGCCCGTAGTAGCCGCCCGCGACGCCGATCGCGACCTGCGCCGTCTTGCGGGTCACGCGGATCAGGCGCAGCGCCTTGTCGATCGACTCGTCACGACTCGACGTCAGGTAGAGGTGCGGCAGCTCGGGGACGAGCGCGCTGATCCACTCGAGGGCGCGCACCGTCGCGGGCGTGACGTAGTTCATCAGCGTCAGCTTGTTGACCGCGGGGCCGTAGAGCAGCCCGAGATCCTCGTGGACCCGCAGCGAGGCCGGGCCGGCGGCGAACGGCCGGGTCAGGCCCGACGCGAGATCGAGCTCGGGACCGTCGTGGTCGGCCGCCGCGCTCGCCGGCGCCGGCTGCTTGGCGAGCCGCGCGAGCACCTCTTGCTTGACGACCGGATCCGGCCGGATCGCCCCGAGCGGGATCCGGTAGTACATCGCCTGCCCCTCCGGGTCCTCGTACTGGCCGGTGAGGATCGATACGACGTGCGCACCGAACACGCGGTTGAGGTGCGTCATCTGCGCGGTCCGCCCGATCCGGTTGCGTCCCGTCACGTAGCGATAGCGCAGCGTGCCGTCAGCGCTGGTCCGCGCGAGCGCATCACGTAGCTGCAGCTCCTTGAGCTTGCGGCCGATGCCCGAGCTCTGGAAGGTCGGCGCGACGGTGATCGAGGCCGAGTACAGCGTGTTGCGCTTGCCGAGCATCGGATCGTCGTCGGGGCCCTCGACGTCCTTGCTCTGCTCGAGCGGCGCGCCGATCGCGAAGGCCACGAGCTGCGGCTGGCCGCTCGGCGCGGTGACCTCGCCGACGATCAGCGAGCCCTCGGCATCCTCGATCGCCGCGCGCAGCTCCGCCGGGGGCGTCCGCCGCGCCGGCTCGTAGACCTGGTACTCGATGTCGAGGATCGCGGGCAGGTGATCCATCGCCTCGTGGTGCGGGACCAGCCGGTAGCGCACCTCGGACGACGGCGCGGGCAGCGGCGCCGGGCGGGGACCGTCCTCCCACGCGGGCGGCTTCTTGCCCTCGTGCGCGTCGAGCCACGACAGCGAGCGGCGGATCGACTCGAACAGCAGATCGATCTCGCGCGCGAGGAAGCTATCCGACAGCCGGTAGCGCGCGGTCCGCGTGCCGGCCCCGAACACGATCGCGCCGCGCCAGAACCGCTGCCCGATCAAGGCATCGAGCAGCGCCGGCGTCGGCAGGTCGAACGCGAAGGCATAGCCGGCGGCGCGCGGCGCCTGCACCAGGTGCGGATACGCGCGCGCGAGCTGCGCGAGGCGCGGCTGCACGAGCTTCTCGAGGCGCTCGGCGTTGTGGCTGGTCGACACCATGTCGGCGTGGATCCGGCCGCGCACCAGCGACGCGTTGTGCGCGCTCGCCGGCTCGGGGTCGGCGAACCGCGACATCACGACGCCGACCTGCGCGCGCTTCGCGAACGTGACGGCATCGGGGTAGTCGGGCTGCCCGCGCTGGTTGAGCAGCCGGAACTTCGAGTGCCAGGCGAACGGGCCGCCGAGGCCGAACCCGACCTGGACCTCGTCGAATACGAGGAACGTGCTGTGGTGGCGGGTCAGCAGCCGGAGCGCACGAAAGAACCGTTCGGTGGCGAACCGATCGCCGCCCTCGCTCTGCATCGGCTCGACGATCGTGCAGAAGTAATCGCCGGTGCGCAGCGCCTCGTGCACCGCGACCAGCGCGCCGACCTCGGCCGCGAGCAAGGGATCCTCCTTCGCCTCGCCGAACCGCTCGCGCAGCTCGTTGACGTCGCCCGTCGCGGCGGCGGCGTAGAACCCGCTCGGTGCGTTGGGCTCGTCGCCCGGTTCCGTCCAGACCGGGAACGGCGCGAACGTGCACTGGTAGCCGTCGAGCTCGAACGGCGTCCGCTTGCTCGGGGAGTGCGTCGCGTGCAGGGCCAGCAGCGTGCGGCCGTGGAAGCTGCCCTCGAAGGCGAGCACCCGCGTCGCCGCCTTGCGCGCGCAGTTGATCTTGCACAGCGCCATCGCCTTCTCGTTCGCCTCGGCGCCCGACGCCACGAACGTGACGTGCGGCAGCCCGGGGACGAGCTGGCGCAGCGTCGAGGCGTACTCGGCGGCGGCCCAGGTCTCCGCGATCGCCGTGTCGTCGTTCTGGACGAGCGTGTCGCCGAACTCGCCCTCGGTGTACGCGCGGACGACCGCGTCCTCCGCGAACCCACCGACGACCGTCGCGGTCTGACTCATCCCGTCGAGGATCGCCATCGGCTCCTTGTCGACCGAGACCATCCACGGCCCCGCGGAGCGCAGGTGGTCGAACACCGGCGGCTTCTTCTCCTTCGGCACGCGATCGCCGGCGTACAGCCGCGCCAGCAGATCCTCGCTCTCCGGCAGCTTGCCGCCGACCGGCAGGCCGACGTGCATGGGCCGCGGCAGATCGATGAGGTAGCGCGCCGCCTCGGCCCCCTCCTCGGAGGCGTGCTGCGCCTCCAGCCGATCGAGATCGTACGGCGGCAGCAGCCGCGCGAGGTGCGGGTTCGCGGTGACCGGGCCGATCGGGTTCTCGAGCACGGCGACCGGCACCGTGACGTTGCGGTGCGACCACGCACCGGCGGGACGGTAGTTGCCGCTCTTGCCGACGCCGCCGAACGGCAGCTTCGCGCTCGCGAGGTTCGTCGAGCGATTGCGGTTGAGGATCCCCGAGCGCGTCCGCGTGAAGAACTGCTCGAAGCGCGACGCCGAGCCGGTGAACACCGCGTTCGCGAAGCCGTACGGGCTCCCGTCGATCACCGCGATCGCCTCGTCATCGGAGTCGATCACCTCGACGCACAGATCCGGGCCGAACAGCTCGACGTCCGTGTAGCCCGCGACGTGGTGCACGCCGTCGGGAAGCCGGTGCAGCGATGCCGTGCGGTAGTAGCCACCCGGGAGCCGCTTGCCGGGCTCGATGGCGTCGACGCCGCCGCGCTTGGCCGCCTCGAGACCGTGCTCGAGCTTGGTGAGCGCGCCGTGCGTGACGAGCGGCCCGGCGAACATGCCCGGATCCTCGGGGTTGCCGAACGGGAGCTCGCGCGCGACGCGGGCGAGCGCCTCGATGAAGCGATCGGCGATCTTGCGGTGCACGAGCACGCGCTCGGTGCCGGTGCAGCGCTGCCCCGCCGACAGGTAGCCGCCGATCGCGACCTCGTGGACGGCCTGGCGGAGCGCGCAGTCGTCGAGGACGATGCACATGTTCTTGCCGCCCATCTCGAGGGCGACGAGCAGCTCGGGGCGATCGACCGCCGCCTCGACGATGCGCTTGCCGACGGTCCAGCTGCCGGTGAAGCACAGGCCGCGGAGCTTGGGGTGCGTCACCATCGCGGCGCCGACATCGCCCATCCCGAGCACGACGTTGAGGACGCCGGCCGGCAGGTTCGCGGCCTGCGCCGCCTCGGCGTAGCGCTGGCCGCACAGCGGCGTGACATCGCTCGGCTTGATCACGACGGTGTTGCCCGCGAGCAGCGCCGGCACGACGTGCGCGTGACACAGGTGGAGCGGGAAGTTGAACGGGCCGATCACGCCGACCACGCCGAGCGCCTGGTACCGGAGGTGCTCGCCGGGCGCGACCTGCCCCGCCTTGAGGTCCGCCGTCATCGCGGATCGCACGAGGTCGAAGCGGTTGAGCAGCGTCTGCACCTCGGTCTTGGCCTCGCTCCGCAGCTTGCCGGTCTCGAGGACGATGGCGTCGGCCAGCTCGGTAGCCCGCGCGGTGAGGCTCAGCTTCAGGCGCTCGAGGTGGGTGGCGCGAGTTTCGAGGCTCAGCGCGGCCCACGCGGGCTGGGCCGCCGCCGCGACCTGGGCCGCCTCGCCGACCGCCGCCACCGTGGAGCCGGTCTCGAACACGACGGCGCCATCGGCCGCGGGATTCCTGGAGACCAGGGCCGTTCCGGAGGGCGCCACGAACGCCCCACCGATGAAGTTACCGAGCGCCTGCACCCGGGCAGTACACCGCCCCGATCTCGGTGGGTCAAGTGACGCGCTGGATCGGCGGGGAGGCAGCTCACGATCTGGCGCCGATCTCCTGGTTACCACTCGGGAAAATCTATGGTAACACCCGGCCCGTCATGCCCTCGTTGGTGTTCCTGGCCGGACCGATCGCAGGGCGTCGGTACAAGCTGGCGGACGGCGAGTACGTGATCGGCCGACGCTCGGACTGCCAGATCTTCGTGCCGGACATGCGCGTCTCGCGGCAGCACGCGCGCCTGTGGAAGGACACCGACGGCTGGGCGGTCGAGGACCTCGGCTCGAACAACGGCACGTTCGTCAACGGCGTCAAGATCCAGGGCGCGACCACGCTGCGCCACGACGACGAGATCACGATCGCGAACAACCGGATCCGCGTCGAGGCGCGCGCGCCGACCGAGCAGCGGTTCCCCGAGGGCAATGCCGTCACGATCGTCGATGCCGGCGTCAGCTCGATCATCAAGAGCCGCGAGGACCAGTCGCAGTCCGGGCGGCTGCCGCTCGTCAGCTCCGGCATGGTCAGCATCGCCGACCAGCGCGCCATCCGGCTGATCGAGCGCAAGCTCGACGCGCTCACGCAGATCCTCCACGCGACCGCGTCGAGCGATACCGCCGAGGCGCTGCTGCAGAAGCTCGTCGACGCGCTGCTCGATCTGTTCCCGCAGGCCCACGACGTCGGCGTGCTCGTCGAGGACGAGCGCACCGGCGAGCTCAAGGTGCAGGCCCAGCGGCATCGCCACGATCCGACGGCGAAGGGCGACAAGCAGCCGTTCGGCGGCGACCTCCGGGTCCCCGGCACGATCATCCAGCACGTCGTCAGCGATCGGCGCGGCGTGCTCCTCGGTGACGCCGCCGACGAGAACGACGAGGGCATCGGCACGCGGATGGGCGCGCCGCTCATCTATCACGGCGCGCACTACGGCGTGGTCTACGTCGAGGCGAAGACGATCGGGTTCCGGCAGGAGGACGTCGATCTGCTGCAGGCGATCGCCACGCAGGCCGGGCTCGCGATCCACGCGACGCGCGTCGCGGTCCAGCTGCTGCGCCGCGAGAAGCTCGAGCGCGATCTGCGGGTCGCGCGCCAGATCCAGCGGAGCTTGCTGCCGGCGAACGTGCCGCAGATCGTCGGCCTCGACTTCGCGGTGCACTACGAGCCGGCGTATCAGATCGGTGGCGACTTCTACGACTTCATCTGGCACGACCCGTCGCACCTCGGCCTCGCGGTCGGTGACGTCGCCGGCAAGGCGATCAGCGCGGCGCTCTACATGGCGCGGCTGACGTCGGAGCTGCGCTCGCGCGCCGCGATCGCGCGGACCCCGGCGCGGCTGCTCCGCCGCGTCAACCAGGAGATCTCGAACCTCGGCGACGACGGCATGTTCGCGACGCTCGTCTACTGCATCTACGACCTCGAGAGCCGCAGCCTGGTGTTCACCAACGCCGGCCACTGCGTGCCGCTGCTGCGGCGCGGGGATCGAGTGTTCCCGCTGCAGGCCGAGCGCGCGCACACGCCGCCCCTCGGCGTCACGCCGGACCTCGAGGCCGGCGAGGCCCGCGTCCAGCTGCACTCGGGCGACATGCTGATCATGGTCTCCGACGGCATCCTCGAGGCGCGCGATGCCCGCGGCAACGAGTACGGCCTGTCGCGACTCTCGCGCCGGATCCGCACCGCACGCGGGTCGACCGAGGAGGTCATCAAGGCGATCCTCGCCGACATCGACAGCCACTGCGGCGACCAGGGTCAGGGCGACGACATGACGATCCTCGCGATGGCCATCGACCAGCGCCGCGCCAAGCGCAAGACGACGACGCTCCCCGGCGTCGTCCCGGTCGACGAGAAGGCACGCCTGTCCACGGAGGGCGGCTCGATCGACGAGGTGCGGACCCGGGTCTCCACCGACGTCGGCACCACCGACGTCGGCACCCTCGGTGAGGTCGACGATCCGACCGCCGTCGGCCGCCCGAAATAGGGACGCCCTCCACTACCGCAACGTCGAGGAGGACAACTCCGCGAAATTGCGTACCCCGCGAAGGGGACGCCCTCCACTACCCGCAACTTTCGCTGCTGGGTCCGCGGCGTCCGCGTCCTCGCCCACCCCCGACCGATGCCGAGGGCTATTCGAGCGGGCCGCTCTCGGAGAGCTTGCCCGCGGCGCGGTACTCGAGCCGGACCGCGCGCAGCAGGTGATCCTGCGAGAGCGTCTCGTTCGCGGCCGCGGCGAGGAACGCTGCCCGCATGACGCAGTTGCGGACCGAGCCGCCGGTCAGCGGGTACTTGCGGGCGAGGTCGGCGAGGTCGAGGTCGCCGGTCGTCGGCAGCGAGGGCGGCAGGTGCGCGCGCCACAGCTGCTCGCGCTGCTCCTCGTCGGGGATCGGGAAGTGGACGCGGAACGCGAGCCGCCGCTTGAACGCCGGATCGATCGAGGTGCCGAGGTTCGTCGTCAGGATCGCGATGCCGAGAAACGAGTCGAGGCGCTGGAGCAGGTAGTTGACCTCCAGGTTCGCGAACCGATCGTTGCTCGACTTGACCTCGGTGCGCTTGCCGAAGAGCGAGTCGGCCTCGTCGAACAGGATGATCGCCTGCCCTTCCTCGGCCGCCGAGAACACGTTGCCGAGGTTGCGCTCGGTCTCGCCGATCCACTTCGACATCACGCGCGACAGGTCGACGCGATACAGCTCGATGCCGAGCTCGTTCGCGAGCGCGCCCGCGACCATCGTCTTGCCGGTGCCGGGCGGACCCTGGAACAGCGCGGCGATCCCGCGACCGGTGCTCGCGACGCGGGTCATGCCCCACTCCTCGAACACGCGGCGGTGCATCCGCATGCGCGCCAGGAACTCGGTCATCGAGTCCATGATGTCGGTGGGCAGCACCATGTCGGACAGTTTCGGCAGGTACTTCACCTTCTCGGCGACGTCGCCGAGCCGCCGCTCGAGGTGCTGGCTGACCGCCTGGTCGATGACCTGACTCGACAGATCCTGCGCGCCGCCCTCGGTGACGTGCGCGACGACCCGGTGGATCGTGCCAGGGCCGATCCGCCACCGCGAGGTCAGCGGACCGAGCGCGGCGTCAGGACCGGGCACCTTGTGATCGGTGAGCTCGATGCGCCAGATCTCGAGGCGCTCGGTCTCGGAGAGATCCGGGAGATCGATCTGGAGGTAGCCCGCGTCGATCGGTGGCTGGGCCTCGCGATCGAGCCGCAGCCCGAGCGGCCCCGGGAACTCACCGAGCGTGCGGCGCAGCTTGTCGCGGAGCGCGTGGTCGTCGTTCGGGACGCTGTCGATGCCGTCGATGCACGGGATCCAGCCGGCCAGCGCGCAGCGCTCGAGCGCGCGCCGGAGCTCCGTCGGCGACGGCTTCATCGAGTCGCCGAGGTGCGTCAGATGGACGACCGCGAGCCGGCGATTCGCGAGCGCCGCGAGCGCGGCCAGCAGCGTCC
>JALZOI010000449.1 GCA_030857245.1 Myxococcota bacterium | reverse complement strand
CGCATCGGTCGCGGTCGTGGCCGCGAGCGCGAGGTCGGACGGGGTGAGCTCGCTCGTGACCGGGTGCGATCGGCGCGATCCGCGGCGCCCGACCGCGTCGGGGCTGCGCAAGGTCGCGAGCTGCGCGCGCACGTTCGCGATGGACGGCCGCGCCGCCGCGTCCTTGGCGAGCATGCTGGTGACGAGCTCGTCGAGCTCCGCGGGCAGGTCGGGCTGCACCGACGCGAGCGGGATCGGGTGATGCGAGATGTGCATCGCCATCGTCTCCACGGCGCTGCTGGCCTTGAACGGCACGTGCCCGCTGAACATCTCGTACGCCATCGCGCCGAGCGAGTAGATGTCGGTCGCGAGGTCGACCTTGATGCCGCGCGCTTGCTCGGGGGACAGGTAGAGCGGCGTGCCCATCACCACGCCCGTGCGCGTGTGCTCGAGTCCGTGCTCGCCGCCGCCACTCGACAGCTTCGCGAGGCCGAAGTCGAGCAGCTTGACGATCGGGCGGTCGCTCTTGCGGTCCTGGAGGAACACGTTGTCGGGCTTGAGATCGCGGTGCAGCACGCCGGCGTCGTGCGCCGCCTCGAGCGCCTGCGCGATGTCGTCGAGGATGTCGAGCGCTGGCTCCAGCGCGAGCGGGCGCTCGAGGCGCTGCTTGAGCGACTCGCCCTGCAGCCACTCCATGACGAAGAAGGGCCGACCGTCGGGGAGCTGGCCGAACCCGAACACGTCGACGATGTTGGGGTGGCCGATCTGGTTGACGGCCTGCGCCTCGCGCACGAAGCGGTCGACCGCGTCGGCGCTGCTCGCCAGCCCGCGGTGGATCACCTTGATCGCGGCGCGCTTGCCGATCAGCGGATGCCGCGCGCCGTACACACTCCCCATCCCGCCCTCGCCGATCTTGCGCACGATCTCGTACTCGCCCGCGACGCTGCCCGGCGCGAGGTCGTCGCGCGGGTCGCTGGCCTGCGCGTGTGCGAGCGCTGATCCCGCCGACGAGCGCTGCGTGAAGTCGACCCCCGAGACGAGCGAGGACCCATCCCGCGGGCACCTGACGTGTCCCACGGGCCAGTCGACCCCACACGACCGGCAAGTCGGCACGGTGAGCATTGTAGCGCGGTGGTGGAGTACAATCACTGAATGGGACGGGTGACCGCACTCCTGTGGGCCGTGCTCGCGACTGGCTGTTACTCGCCGCGCTTTGCCGACTGTGAGGTGA
Organism: Myxococcota bacterium; assembly: GCA_030857245.1. Lineage (GTDB taxonomy): Bacteria > Myxococcota_A > Polyangia > Haliangiales > Haliangiaceae > JABFXX01. Next base: position 5,144 of record JALZOI010000449.1, on the reverse strand, counting down.
CGTGCGCATCGCAGGGCTCGTGCCCCGACGGGCTGGCCTGCGTCGCCGGGCTGTGCCGCGTCGATGGCGCCGCCGGCGCGTGTCGCACGACCAGCCTCGACGACGGCGGGGCACCCGAGCCGGACGGCTCGCCGGGCGTCGACAGCGATGGCGACGGTTGGTCGGATGCCGTCGACAATTGCATCGAGATCGCCAACGCCGATCAGGCCAACGAGGACGGCGACGGCCTGGGGGATGCCTGCGATCCCTGCCCGGTCTCCGCGAACAATACCGACACCGACGGCGACTCCGTCGGCGACGGCTGCGAGCCGATCGCGAGTGGCGTCGACAAGATCCTGCTGTTCGAGGGCTTCAATGGAACGGTCGCCCCCGGCAATGCGCTCGTGCTCGGCACCGGCTGGACGTTCAGCGGCGGCAAGGCCCATCACGTCTCGACCGCGAACGCGGTGGGCAGCCTGACGTTCCCGCTGCTCGTCCCGAGCACCCGGCGCGAGACGATCGTCGCGCGCGTCACCGTCGACGCCCAGTACCCGCTCTCCGGCGATCCCACCGGCGTCGGCGTGGTGAGCCGCATGGACGACGCGGGCGCGATCGGCGTGCAGTGCGGCGTCGGTCGCGACGCCAGCAGTGGCACCGATCACCTGCTGCTCGTCAAGCTCGCGCCCGCCGCCGACACGCGGATGTTCTCCGTCGCGGCATCGGCGGCGGTGGGCTTCTCGACGATCGTCGCGCTGACGAGGAACCCGAACAACAACACGTTCGCGTGCAACTACCCGCAGGGAACGATCGCCGCGATCCCGGCGCCCATCCCGGACCCGCAGTCCCCGCGCGCCGGGATCCGCACGCGCAGCATGTCGGCGTCGTTCGACTGGGTGATGATCTTCGAGACCCAGTGAGCGGCGCGGTCAGCGCTTGCGGCCCACGCGCTTCGGGACCGGCAGCTCGCGCCGCGTGAGCTCGGCGCCGGTCAGCCGGTAGGCGACGCCGGCCTTCGCCGGATCCCACGGCAGCACGATCGGATCGAGATCGGCGGCGGGGATCTCGTGCCACGTGTCCGCGGTGAAGCCGACCGCCGGCAGCGGCTCGATCCACAGCTCCGGGCCCTGCTTGCCCTTCACGATCTTCGTGGTCGTCGCGAGCACGTTCGAGCCGAGCTCCTTGCGGAGCTCGATCTGCGCGAGCGGGTGGAGCTGACCGCTCCACACGGTCCACAGCAGCAGCAGGTCGCGGCTGCCCCCGTTGCCAGCTTGCCGCACCGTCGCGGCGACGACGTGCTGGCCGCGCGGGCCGAGCGGCAGCAGCTCGACCTTGCGGACGTCGGTCGCGGTCGCGGCCGGCAGCGTGACGTACGCGAACTGCTCGGTGAGCACGCCGATCACGGTGCCACCCGCGACGATCCGCTCCATGCCCTTGCGATCGAGGTCGAGCTCGGCGCGCTCGTCGAACCGGATGTCGGCCTTGCGCAGCTTCACGCTGGCCAGGAAGTCGTCGACGAGATCGGCGCGATCCGAGAGCTCGAGCGGCTGCCGGATCGTGAGCGGCTCGGGCGCGCCGCCGGTCGCGGCGTCGGAGTCGTGGAACACGAGCTCGAGGTCGAACGCGGCGGTGACGCCGGAGTAGCCCGGGATCGCGGTCGCGGGGAGCGCGAGCTCGATCGAGAACCCCTTCGGCTGCAGCGAGTCCGCCACGATCACCTTGCCGGGCTTGACGAACTTCGCCTTCGCGAGCGAGCTCCCCGGGTAGATCGTCAGCGCGACCGGCTTGCCACCCGCCGCGAGCGACACCGTGACGCGATCCTCCTGGCCGCCCTTCACGCGCACGACGCGATCGTCCTCGATGGAGATCGCGAGCGCGAGCGTCGTGCCGTCCCACGCGCAGCGCAGCTCGACGGCGCCGTCAGCCGCCGCGCCGACCCGCGCGACCACCGGCGCGCCGCTCCAGTCGTCGACGAGCCCGTCGATCGTCAGCTCGCTGACCGGCAGGCCGGCGCAGCGGCCGCTCCCACCCACCGAGCGGTCGGGACCGGCCGCCGGTGCCTTTGGTGGCGGAGCCATCCCAGACTCGCTCGGCGCGGGCGCGGCCGTGGTCGCGGGGACGGGAGCGGCCGCCGGTGGCGCGCTCGAGCCGCAGCCAGGCCCTGCTCCCAGCCCGCCGAGGCCTGCTCCGAGCACGCAGCCCACGACTGATCGGGTCCAGTTCATCGCCGCCGAAGGTAGCACTCCACGCGCGCGCCGGAATCACGCCGCCGCGGTGCCTTCCGTCGTACAATGGGGACGTGCGCACGGGGGTCCTGCTCGCGGTGGCAAGCGTCGTCATGGCCGGGTGCTACGCCCCGAGCCCCGCCACCGGCGTGCCGTGCGCCGCGGGTGGCGCCTGCCCGGTCCCGCTGGTCTGCGATCCCGCCACGACGACGTGCGAGCTGTCGCTCACCAGCGAGCTGCCGCCGGATGCCGCGCCGCCCGACGCGCCCCCGGTGGTGTTGCCCGATGCTGCGCTCCCTGATGGCGCGATGGCGTGCGGACTGAACGCCCCGCACGACGAGGATGGCGATGGCATCGTCGATGTCTGCGACAACTGTCCCGGGATCGCCAATCCCTCGCAGGCCGACACGACGGAGAGCACGCCCGACGGCGTCGGCGATGCGTGCGATCCCCGGCCGACCGCGCAGGATCGGATCGCGTACTTCGAGAGCTTCGCGACGACGACGACCGGCTGGCAGCTCGACGGCGGCACCATCGAGGGAGGCCAGCTCCGCCTCGGCGTGGCGACCTCACGGCTCGCCACCGCGCCGAAGCAGTCCACCGACGGCATCCTCGAGACCCGCTACGTGGTGACCGCGCTGGCGGTCGATCCGCCGTACAGCACGATCGAGGTCATCGCCGAGCGGGGGACCACCGGCGTGCGCGCCTATCGCTGTCAGGTCGCACAGGGTGGCCTCAGCGGCGGCAGCGTCGCCGGGCTCCAGACGTACGTCACGCCCTATGACCTCGATTACGGGGGCGGCGGCGGGCCCCGGTTCGCGGTCGGCCAGGTCGGCACCTTGCGGTTCACCTTCGGGGGCGAGCTCGAGTGCCGGACCTCCGCGCCACCGGACCTCGCGAACATCACCGAGCCCGAGGCCCGGACCGGCGTCATCGGCCTCGCGGCCCAGTTCGTCGGGGTGGCCTTCGAGTACCTCGTGCTCTACGAGCCGGCGCCCTAGCGTGCTATAGCCCTCTCCGTGCTGGAGACCCTTGCCAAAGGATTCCGCGCCGCTCGCCAGCGGCTGACCGGTGTCGCCGAGCTCACCGACGACGTCATCGAAGACGCGCTCCGGGACGTTCGCCTGTCGTTGCTGGAAGGCGACGTCGAGTTCCGCGTCGTCAAGCGCTTCCTCGAGCGGGTGCGCGAGGCCGCCCGCGGCAAGGAGGTCGAGCTCAAGGCGAAGAGCAAGGAGTACGGGACCCAGCGGATCACGCCCGAGCAGGCCTTCATCGCGATCTGCCAGGACGAGCTGATCAAGATGATGGGCCCCGTCGACACCGACCTCCGGTGGGCGAAGAAGGGGCCGACCGGGATCATGTTCGTCGGGCTCCAGGGCTCGGGCAAGACGACCTCCGTCGGCAAGCTCGCGCGCTGGCTCGAGAAGACGCACAAGAAGAAGCCGCTGCTGGTCGCCGCGGATATCTATCGCCCGGCCGCCGTCGAGCAGCTGCGGACGCTCGGCCGTCAGCTCGACATGCCGGTGTTCAACATCCCCGGCAAGGATCCCGTCACGATCTGCCGCGAGGCCGCCGTCGAGGCCGCGACGCACGGCTGCGACGTCATCATCTACGACACCGCCGGTCGCCTCGCGATCGACGAGCCCCTGATGCAGGAGCTCGAGGACATCGACAAGGCGGCGACCCCCGCGAACATCTTCCTCGTCCTCGATGCGATGACCGGTCAGGACGCCGTCAACGTCGCCGACACGTTCAACAAGCGGTTGAACCTCGACGGCATCATCATGACGAAGCTCGACGGCGACGCCCGCGGTGGCGCGGCGCTGTCGGTCAAGGAGATCACGGGCAAGCCGATCAAGTTCCTCGGCATGGGCGAGTCGCTCGACAAGCTCGAGGAGTTCCGGCCCGAGGGTCTCGCGTCGCGCATCCTCGGGATGGGCGACATCGTCGGCCTGGTCAAGGACTTCGAGCAGGTCGTCGACGCGGAGAAGGCGGAGGAAGACGCCCTCCGCATGCTCAAGGGCAAGTTCGACATGCAGGACTTCCTGGATCAGATCCGGCTGATCCAGAAGATGGGATCGCTGAAGGACCTGTTCGAGAAGCTGCCCGGCTTCGGCGGCGGGCTCCCCGAGGGCGTCAACCTCGACGACCGCGAGCTCACGAAGATCGAGGCGATGATCTCGTCGATGACCACCGAGGAGCGGCTCAACCCGCAGGTGTTCGTCGCGACGACGTGGGAAGAGTTCATGTCGACGGCGGGCAAGAGCGCGAAGCGCCGCCGCGCCGACTTCGACCCCGGCCGCGTCAAGCGCGTGTCGAAGGGCTCGGGCCGGACCGAGGTCGAGGTCAAGGAGCTGCTCCAGAAGTTCGCGCAGATGCGCCAGATGATGGTGCAGCTCGGCGCGTCGACCGGCCTGATGGGCAAGATCCCCGGGTTCAAGCAGTTCTCGCAGATGAAGAAGCTGGCCGGCATGGACATCAACGCGCTGATGTCGGCCGGTGGCGGCATGCCCGCAGGCTTCGAGGGCGCGATGCCCAACCTGCCGGGGATGCCGAGCCTGCCCGGTGCCGGCAACCTGCCGGGGATGCCGAAGGGCTACACGCCGCCGGGCACGAAGGGTGTCGTCGGGCAGGTGCGCGCGAGCGACAAGGCGAAGTCACGCGACAAGCGCAAGGCCGAGAAGGCCGCGCGCAAGAAGAACCGTCGCTGACGGCGCGCGTGCCCCGCAGTCCTGATTTCGATCTGACGAAGGAGCTCGCCAAGCCGAGCTTCACGCCCGGTCAGCGCGATGCGCCCGGCCTCGTGGGGTTGATCCTCGAGGGCGACGAAGTGACCGCCACCCGCGCCGCACCGGCAGTGGCGCGCCTCGGCGGTGCCGGCCGCACCGCGATCGAGGCGCGGCTCGCGGGCGCGGACGAGGGCGGCAAGGCGCGCCTCGTCGC
>JALZOI010000049.1 GCA_030857245.1 Myxococcota bacterium | reverse complement strand
GCGCACCGGTCTCGCAGCCTCGCGCGCTCGTGCTCGCACTCGGCGGGGTCGGGCGCATGGTCGTCCCCTGCCTCGGCGCGATCGCGGCGGTCCTGATCGGCGGCCTCGCGCTCGTGATCCCCGGCCTCGTGCTCCTCGTGCTCCTCTCGCTGACCGGCGCGAGCGAGGCGCGCGGCATGCCGGCGCCGCTCACCGAGAGCGTCGCGATCGTGCGGAGCCAGCTCGGGTTCGTGGCGGCGATCGTCGCCGCGATGATCGTGCTCGATCTCGCGATCGCGCTCGGCGCCTGGAAGCTCGTGGCCGCGCCGCTCGTGAAGCAGCTACCGGCTGCGGGCTTCGCGACGTATCGTGATGTCGTGCGCGTCGTGGCGGCCGCGCTCGTCGTCGTGTCGCCCGTGCTCGCGACCGTGCTCGCGAGCGTGCGTGCGACCGCCGATCAGCGATAGGGTCCGGCACCCGGATCGAGCGTCGCGAGCACGCCGCGCAGCTTGCCGACCAGCTCCCGCAGCTGCGACGCGTTCGCGATCGGGGCGGCACCCCCGGGCAGCTGCCAGGTCGCGCGGGCGACGCCGTCGGCCACCTGGAGGTCGCGGATCGCGGCGGGCCAGTCGATGAGCTGCGCAACCAGCGGCTCCGCCGCGGGCTCCCCGAGTGCATCGGCGGCGGGCCTCGCGAGCGACACCGAGATCTGGCGGAGCAGCTCGCTCGCACGGTGCGGGCTGCCGACGGCGACGCGCACGCTCGCGGGTTGACCATCGGGGCTCCACACGAGGTGGAGGTCGACGGGCAGGCCGTCGAGCTCACCCTCGACGGAGAGATCGCCGACGGTGAGGCGACCGCGCAAGCCGCGCGCGAGGTCCTGCCAGGCCGCCACGTCGACCTCGATCCCCGCGGGTGGCGTGACGAGGGCCCGTGCCGTCGCGATCGCGTCGACCAGCGCGGTGAGCGCGCTCTGGAGCTCGGAGAGGTTCGCCTCTTCCACCATCTCGACGGGTCGCTGCAGGACGAGCTCGCTATCGTCCCACCGCACGAACTGCCCGCACGACGCCGCCCGCAGCAGCGCCGGGACCACCGCGCGGAGCACCGGGATGGTCTGCGCCGGTGACCGGGCGACGACGTGGTGATCGCGATCCCACGCCGCGAGGTCGACCTCGATGTCGCGCCAGAACACCTCGCGCAGCGGCGAGCTCGGCGTCACGTTGAGGCCGAGCCCGAGGGGCCGATATCCGACCCGCCCGACGAGGAACGTGCCCGCCTTGCCGCGGTACTCGTAGGCCAGCGAGATCGTCGCGTCACCGCGCTCGAGCTCGATCACGGGCTCGCCGTCGCCGATCGCCGGCGCGGATCGCCAGCCCCGCTGCGCGGCGAACCGCGTGAAGACCGCCGCGACTCGCTCGTCGGCGACGTGCGGCGCGCGCACGAGGCGAGCGGTGGTGGCCGTCGCGCTCTGATCCACGAGCTCGAGCGGGACCGCGAGCTCGACCGTGCCGCGGAAGAACGAGCCGGTGCGGGCCTCGAGCCACCAGTCCAGCTTGTGCGTCACCGCCTCGAACGAGGGCGTGAGGTTCGGCGGCAGCTGACAGCGAAACGGCACGGCCGCACCGGCACCGCCCGCCGGCACCGTGACGACCAGCTCGAGCGCGTCGCCGCGGCGGACGACCGGGCCCTCACGCCCGAGGAGCTCGAGCACCGGCACGAGCTGGATCTCGATCTCGCGCGGCTTCGCATCATCCATGTGGAAGACCGCGCACGAGCCGACGAGGGTCTCGCCGGCGATCAGCCGCGTCGACGCGAGGCTCAGCTCGAGGCGTGGCTGGTCAGCGGTGCGCGACGAGGCGCACACGATCGGCGAGCGCATCACGGTCGCCGGTGGTGGGAGCCGCACGGGGAGGCGAAACGCGTAGCGGCCATCGGGCCACCACGGGATCGCGACCCAGATCCGGGCCTCGATGCTCGCATCCGCGGGCGCGATCGCATGGGACGGAGGCGTGCCGACCGGCACGGTGAACGTCGTGTGGAAGCGCGAGGTGCCAGCCGGCAGCACGCCGGGCCCCATCAGCTGCGCGACGAGCTCCGGGTAGGTGACGTGGTGGTCGTCGTCGTAGCCGTGGATGCCGTTGATCCGCCAGCCCTGCGAGCCGACGATGCGGGCCTCGATCCCGTCGATCTTCGTGGCGTCCTCGGCATGGATCACGACCTCGATCGTCGCCGTCGCACCGACGAACAAGGTCGTCGGTGCGAACACCTCGACCTTCGGCGCTCGCGGCAGGATGCCCACGGCCCACCCTAAGCGAGGACGCCCCACCGTGCGAGCGCGGCGCGCGCCTCGCTGGGCTGCCGCGCGCTGGCGACGCGCGGGTCGTCGACGGGCTGGACGTGCGGCCCGAACCAGATCGCGCGCCAGCCGGCGGCGAGCGCGCCCTCGATGTCGGCCGACCACGAGTCGCCGATGTGGATGCCAAGCTGCCCTGGCACGCCGAGCTCGCGCGCGGTGTGGTCGAAGATCCGCCGATCCGGCTTCTCGATGCCGACCCGGCCGGAGTCGATGATCGCGGCGAACGGTGCGGCGATCCCGATCTCCACGAACAGCTCCGCGAGCCGCCCTTCCGAGTTCGACAGCACGCCGACGATCGCGCCGGCCGCGCCGAGCTCGCGGGCGAGGTCGAGCATCGCGGGGAGCGGACGCCGCCACAGGTTTGCGGTCGGCTGCTGGCTCCACAGCCAGTCGACCAGCGGCGCCGGCTCTGCCACGCCGGCGCCGGTCAGCAGCGTCGTCATCAGCTCGCGCCAGGGATGCCCCGTCGCGCCGGTGACGAGCGCGTCGTAGCGGCGCCACGCGGCGGGTGCGGCCGCCCCGAGCACGTGCGGCTCGACGGTGACGCCACGCTGCGCGAGGCGAACAGCCAGGAAGTCAAGGTCCAGCTCGACCAGGGTCTGCCCGGCGTCGAAGGTGATGAGCGGCGGAATGGCCCCTTGTACCGCAGCCGGACGCTCCGGCGGTATACTGCCTCCATGCCGGATGGGCCCGCGACTCCGATGCCTGACGGGGGCGTCGTGCCCGGCGTCGTCGTCGTGTGGAGCGGGGCGAGCGCGACCGTGCAGGTGTTCCGGATCCCGGAGTCCGGCCTGATCCTCGGCCGCGAGCTGCTCGACAACACGACCGACGACCGGATCAGCCGCCAGCACGCGCGCGTGATGTGGCGCGACAAGCGGTTCGTGGTCACCGACCTCGGCAGCCGGAATGGCACCTACGCCGGCGGGCATGCGCTCATCGATCGCGAGGTCACGGTGACGGCGCCGTCCGTGGTGCGCACGGGCCGCACGGTCTCGGTGCTCGTCGACGACATCCGCATGTACGAGGGCGCTCAGATGTCGACGCAGCACGACGCGATCGTCGGCGCGAGCACGCACCACCTGTGGCAGGCCGTCGAGCAGGCGGCCGCCACTGGCTCGAACCTCCTGATCCTCGGCGAGCCCGGCAGCGGCAAGGGCCGGATGGCTCGCGGCTACGCCCGACTGCGCGGGCATCCCGAGGCGCTGTTCAACCCGACGATCCAGGCAGTCCCACTCGAGCGGATCGTTGGACCGACCATCGAGACGCTGATCCTCGAGCAGGTCGGCAAGCTCGGTCCCGCCAACCTCGCTAGTTTGATCAAGCTGCTCGACAGCCGCCCCGCGCTGCGCGTCGTGACGACGGCGGTCATCCAGCTCGAGCACCTCGGGATCCCGCCCGAGGTCGCGCACCGGCTCTCGCCGCGCATCGTCCACCTGCCGCCGCTCCGCGAGCGCCCCGACGAGATGGCGTTCCTCGTCCACGACGCCGTGCATGCCGCGGAGCCTGCGCTGCAGATCCACTCGACGTTGATCGAGGCGTGCTTGCTGCGACCCTGGCCCGGCAACTCGCGCGAGCTGGTCGCCGAGGTCAGCCGCACCGCGCATACGGTGGCGGCGCAGGGCAAGAACAACATCCGTGGCGAGGATCTCGACAACGATGCGGGTCACCTGATGGTCGGCGCGCCGACGATCAACGCCGCCGCCCAGCCGACCGCGGTGGGCAAGCAGACGCGCAATCAGCGGCCGTCCCGCCCCAGCGGCCGCTCCGACTGACGCAGGCGCAGGCGATCGATCGCCGCTTCAGGCCCGCGCGCGCGCGACCGGTGGCAGCGCGGGCTTCAGTCTGCCCACCCGCGCATCCAGCGCGGGCTTCAGTCTGCTCACCCGCGCATCCAGCGCGGGCTTCAATCGATACATGGCCTTCCAGATCGTCGACAGCGCGTCGGCCCCAGCGCCGGAGAAGCCACGGTCGACCCGCGGCACGATCCGGACCGACCACCGCTCGAGCGTGCCGAGCTCGCGCTCGATGCGTGCGGCGCAGTCATAGACAACCCCACGGAGCTCGCCGCGGCGGCCCTCAGTCACCGTCTCCGGGAGTGCGAACCAGATCCGTTTCGCTCGATTACACCTCTGACTGCGCATCATGTTCAGCTCTCCCGATCACTCAGAGTTGCCACGCGGCCTCGTCGCATTCGCGGCGCTTGATCGATCCTCGAGGTCACGTCGACGTGCTTCGCGACCGCTGCCAGCAAGCGCTCGAGCGTGAACGGCCGGGGCACGATCTCGATCGCGCCGAGCCGGCTACGATCGACGAGGTGCTGGTCGCTGATCAGCAGGACCGGGATGCTGGCGAGGCGAGCGTCGGCGAGCTGCGCCGCGCGAAGCTCGTAGCCGTTCATCCGTGGCATCTCGAGATCCAGCAGGATCGCGAGCGGGCGCGGCCCCTCGCGCAGGTGTCCGAGCGCCTCGACGCCGTCGTAGCAGACGACGGGGGCATAGCCGTTGCGCTCGAGGAGATCCGCCAGCACGTCGCAGAGGTCGCGATCGTCATCGACGATCAGGATCGGGGCGCTCACGACGCCCTCGCCGCGTGGCGCTCACGACGCCGAGTTCGAGTGAGCTTCCCCCACGGCGCGGCGCTCGTCGGCGGCCGGGAGCGAGATCGTGAAGATGCAGCCCTTCCCCGGCAGATCCCGGACGGACAGCGATCCTCCGTGCGCCTCGATGGCCTGGCGGGTGATCGACAAGCCGAGTCCCACGCCGCGAGCCTTGCTGCGGTCCTGCACGAACGGACGGAACAGCTCCTTCGAAGAGACATCGCCAAGTCCTCCACACTGATCCTCCACCTCGATGATGACGCCGTGATCGGTTCGCTGCGCTCGCACCTCGACACGCCCGCTGCCATGCGTGAACTTGATCGCGTTCTGCACCAGGTTGCCGAGTGCCATCTCGAGCAGTCGAGAGTCCGCCTCGAGCATGAGGTGCGGGTCGACCGCGAGCGCGAGCGTGATCCCGCGCTCCAGCTGGGCGGCTCCCTCGACATCCTCGAGCAAGCCCTGGAGCCGGATCACGGAGCGCTCGAGCTCGCGGTGCGATTTCATCCGCACGACCGTGAGGGTCTGCGACACGAGGTGATCGAGCCGCTGCAGGCTGCGCTCGAGCACGCGCGCCGTGCGGCTCTCGAGCCCGACCTGCCCGCTCTTCACGATCGAGAACGCCATGGTGGCGCTGCCCAGCGCGTTGCGGAGCTCGTGGCCGAGCGAGCCGATGAACTCGGCGGTCTCCTGCTCCGCCCGCTCTCGACTGAGCGCGAAGAACGTCGAGATCGATTGGGCGATGCCCGAGTCGATGCACTGGTTGAGCATCTGGTACGAGCGCGGATCGAGCGTGTGGTCCTGCTCGATCGCGAGCTCACCGATGACGTTCGAGATGGCGCCGAAGTCCCACGCGAGCTCGTCGATCCGGTAGCCGTCGTGGAACCGCTGCTCGCCCTGCGCGCACGCCTCCGCGGTGTCTCCGGGAAGCTTCGAGTGATCGTCGATCCCGGCGATCCGGCGCTCGGCCTTGATCACCTCGTCGATGAACGCGGGGATCCGATGGAGCAGCTCCTCGGCCGGACGTTCGGGGCGGCGCTGCCGATAGTGCCGCTCGCATCGAGCGATGATCTCGTCGCGATTCCGGGTGAGAAAGTCATGCAGCATGGCGCTGTCCCCCTCCATGCAAGGTCGGGCCCGCGATGCGACCACGGCGCGCATGTTTCGCGCTCACTGAACTTTGCCGCCGGATCGAGGTTTTCGATCGCAGCGACCCGTCGACACCGTCAAAACGCGTGAGGCTCGCGACAACAACGATGACGTAAGGCTTCGACATCAAATCTGAATCAAGCGCCCCGCCGTCACGCTGTGACGATGGCGCCGCGCGACTCCGTCGCGGCACGGCGGCGGCGGAGCATCGCGGAGATGGTGAGCGAATGGTCGCCGCGGATCCACCACACGCGGTCTCGCGGGAATGACGGATGCATCGCCGATCCGCATCATGGCGACTCCCACCGAACCCACCCAGCCCACCAGCCGCCAAGGCCCCGTGTTGATCACCGAGCCGGTGCTGACAACTCCCGAGCGCTCGCCGATCGCCTCGCCGATCGGCTGGTCCTCGATCTTCGCAGCCACCGCCGTCACCGTCGGCGTGTGGCTGGTCCTCCACCTCTTCGGCATCGGCGTCGGGCTCACCGCGATCGAGCCCGACGACGCGAGCTCGCTGCGCGGCGTCGGCGTCGGCACCGGCATCTGGAGCCTGGTCGCGCCACTCATCGCGCTGTTCATCGGTGGGCTGGTCGCCGGTCGCGTCGCTCCGACGATCAACACGCTGAACGCCGTGATCCACGGCGCGGTCGTGTGGGCGCTCGCCGCCGTCGCGTCGCTGATCCTGCTGACGATGATGGTCGGGGCGATGGTGCGCGGCCTCGCGGCCACCGGCCAGGCCGTCGGTGAGGTCGCTGGCTCGTCGCTGCGAGCCGGCGCCGAGGGCGCGGGCGGACTGACGCTCTCGCAGCTCGGGATCGACGCCAACGACATGATCGCGCCGATCAACAAGCGCCTCGAAGCGCAGGGCATGCCGCGGGTCACGCCCGACAGCGTCGAGGCGGCCGCTCGCGAAGCGCTGACCACGGCCGTGCGCCGCGGTGGCGACGTCGACCGCAAGACGATGACCGACATCATCGCGCGGCGCACGGAGCTGTCGCGCGCCGACGCCGAGCAGCTCGCCGGTCAGCTCGAGCAGCGCGTGCGGGCGGGCCAGACCCGCGGCGGCGAGCTGCTGCAGGATGCGCAGGAGACCGCGCTCCAGGCGGCGGAGACCACGGGCAAGCTCGTGCTGGTCCTGTCGATCACGATGCTGCTCGGGCTCGGTACCGCGATCGCTGGATCGATCCTGAGCGTACGCCGCGAGCGCCGCGAGCACGTCGTGCTGCCGCGAGCGATGACCCGCTGAGCATCAGCCATCCGCGCGTCCCGATGCGCCGGCGCGCTCAGCGAACGCCGGCGTCGGCTTCGACCAGGTGGCTCAGCGTGACGCCATCGACGGGCTTCAGGAGGTAGCGGTCGAAGCTGCCGTCCTCGGAGCGCACCCGCTGCTCCCAGCCCGACAGCGCGATCAGGTGGACGGGGCCGAAGCGGTCGCGCAGGTAGCGAGCGACCTCGAAGCCGCTGACCCCAGGCATCTGCAGGTCGACGATCGCGCACTCGGGCAGGAACTCGGCGGCGGCGGCAATCGCCTCGTCGCCGCGGTACGCCGTCCGCACGATGTGACCCAGGCGGCGGAGTAGCACCGCGATGACGTCGACGGTGTCCATGTGGTCATCCACCACCAGCACGCGCTTGCCGCCACGACTTGCCCTTCGCGCTCCAACCTTCGTGGCCATCACCATGAACGGCACACCAACAATTATCGTCAGGGCACGCAAGCAGCGCCCGCGGATTTCGGAGTCACGATCAACCTGTCGCCGACTTGTCGGTGTGACCGATCACAGTTCTCTGGTCGAGCGAGACGGAGGCGCGCAATCACCGGTCCGACCCTTGCTGCGCATCCGGATGGTGCCAGTGCGCCGATCAGGGGTCGTGCGGATGAACGACCGGCGCCGCGCTGGCGAGGTTGCGATGCAACTCGCAGCGGTGAACCTCGATGGTCAGGTGCGCGACATCGAGCGCCTTGAGCACGGCCTCCCGGTAGAACTCGACCTCGCGCGGCGTCGCGGTGACGAGCGACACGATGCAGCTGCGGCGCCCCACCCCGAGCTCCCAGACGTGGAGATCCGCGACGCGCACGTCATCGATCGCCTCGAGGCGCTCGCGCACCCGCTGCTCGTGGACCGGCGACGAGGTGACATCGAGGAGCTGCCCGCTCGCCTGCCGGCACAGCGTCACCGCCCACCACGTGATCACGACGCCGCCGAGGATCCCGACGGCGGGATCGAGGAACCACAGGTTCGCCCAGTAGCCAAGCGACAGCGCGAGGATCGCCATCAGCGAGGTGAACGCATCGGCGAGGATGTGGATGTACGCGGCGCGCAGGTTGAAGTCGAGCGTGCCGGCCTTCGGGCCCGCCGCGGTGCGCGCGTGATCATGGACGGTGTGCCCGTCCCCATGCGCGTGCCCGTGCCCGTCGGTCTGCGCACCGGGCGCGTGTCCGTCTCCGTGCCCGTGCCCGTGCCCGTGTCCATGCCCGTGCCCGTGTCCGTGTCCATGCCCGTGCCCGTAGTGATGCCCGGTGCCGAGCAACAGGGCCGACACGCCATTGACCACGAGCCCGAGGATGGCGATCGGCAAGGCCTCGCCGTACTTCACGGGCGCGGGATGGATGAGGTGCTCGACGCTCTCGACCGCGAGCAGCAGCGCGACGATCACCAGCACCACGCCGCTCGTGAACCCGGCGAGCGCGTAGACCTTGCCGGTCCCGAAGCTGAACACGTCATTGCCCGCGCGCGTGCGGGCGTACCAGTACGCGACGAGCGTCAGGCCGAGCGCGCCGACGTGGGTGCCCATGTGCCAGCCATCGGCGCGCAGCGCCATCGAGCCGGTGATCCAGCCGACCGTGACCTCGCCGACCATCATCGCGAACGCAAGGATGACGACCAGCACCGTGCGCCGCTCCCCGGTGCGATTGAACGCCCCCTCGGCCTCGTGGTGCGCGTGCGCCGAGAGGTCGTGCGCGCTCGGGGGGTCAACGTGCGAGGCAGCCATGCGGATCCGTGCAGTCTAGCCCTATCATCCCTGCGTGCCCAAGCACCCGGTCACCCTCGCGGTCCGCGCTCTGCGCGCCGCCGGTGTTGCGTTCGAGCCGCACCTGTATTCCTGGCAGCCGCACGGCGGGACCCGCGCGTCCGCGGAGGCGCTCCGCGTGGCCGAGCACGCCGTGATCAAGACGCTGATCTTCGAGGACGATGCCCGCTCCCCGCTCTGCATCTTGATGCACGGTGATCGCGAGGTCTCGGCAAAGAACCTGGCGCGCGCCATCGGGGTCAAGGCGGTGGCGCCCTGCGCCCCCGAGGTCGCCGACCGCCACTCGGGATACCAGGTCGGCGGCACCTCCCCGTTCGGGCTCCGTCGCGCGATGCCGATCTATCTCGAACGCACCATCCTCGAGTTGCCCCGGATCTTCATCAACGGTGGCGCGCGCGGCTTCCTCGTCGCGATCGATCCGGCGGAGGCGACGCGCGTGCTGGCACCGACGCTCGTCGACGTCGCTGCCTGACCACCGCGCTCGCGAGGTCCCGCTACACGAGCGTCGGGCGGGTCGTCACCGATGACGAGATCTGCCGCGACACCGCCGGGCGCACCCGCTGCTTCTCGGTCACCACATCGAGGGCGAGCTGCGTGCACTCCGACGCCGACAGCGCCTCGTGGATCGCGGGGATCAGCTCGTCGCGCTCGTGCTGCGCGTGCTGCGCGAACAGCCGGCGCGCGACGGCGAGCGCCGCGCGAAACTCGGGACCGGGCCGCAGCGCGAGCAGCTTGTCGAGCACGACCTCGAGCGCGTGCAGCTCGTGGGGCCCCTCGAGGGCGCACGCGGCGAGCCGGGCGCCGGCGGTGCGCACCGCTTCATAGACGACCCGCTGCTCCGCGAGCGCGGTGGTCTTCACGGCGACCGCGAGCTTCGCGGCCAGGCGCATGGCATCGGTCGAGCGCCGATCATCACCGGCGAGCGGCGCGAGCTCGCCGAACAGGTCCTCGATCTCGGCCTGGTCCGCAGCGATCTGTTCGCAGATGCCCATGCGCTCCCCCCCGACAGGTCGAACCCGGCATCGCGTCGCGACCCTCCCCGGGTCCGGCGCGAGCCAGGTTCTGGTTGTGTGCGAGCGCTCAGCGGCGCTTGTTCTGATCCACGTCCGCACCGTGCGACGGGGTGCGCTGCGTGATCCGGTCCTGCTCGAGATCCTCGTCGTCGTCGTCGTCGGTCACGGCCTGATCGACATCCTGACCCTTGCCCGGCTGCTGCTGGCCCATCTTGTCGCGGTCCTGCGCGCCGCCTTGCGGGCCCTGCTGCGGGCGACCGCCGCCGCGCTCCTGACCACCGCCGTCGGGGTTGCCCTGCTTCTCGCGGTCGGAGTTGCCCTCGCCAGGATTTCCCTGACCCTGCTGGCCCTGCTTCTGGAGGTCGCGCTTCTGCGTCTGGCTACCCTGGTTGCCCTGCTTGTCGCGCTGGTTGTTCTCGGCCATGTCGGTCTCCTCTCAGCTCGGAGTTTCGTGATGGTTCCTCGATGAGGTGCGACTGCAACGCGCATGCCCCGGCGGCGCGCGCCATGCGCGGTAGTTCACGGCCCGAGCCCCCCGCGACCGCGCGCGAGCTGCCAGTGCGCCGCGGGCGCACGACAGCTGTTCTCGCAAGCGTCTGCTTGCTGACACTGTTCCGGACAGGAGCCAGCGGCTACTCGTGCACGCCGAGGTATGCCTTACGGATCTGATCGTCGTTCGCGAGGTCCTTCGCGCGCCCCTCGATGACGATCTCGCCGACCTCGAGGACGTAGGCGCGATCGGCGACGCCGAGAGCCTTGTGGGCATTCTGCTCGACCAGCAGGATCGTCGTGCCCTCGGCGGCGATCGTCTTCACGATCTTGAAGATCAGCGCGACCACGAGCGGCGCGAGCCCGAGCGAGGGCTCGTCGAGCAGCAGCAGCTTCGGCCGCGATAGCAGCGCGCGCGCGATCGACAGCATCTGCTGCTCGCCGCCCGAGAGCGTGCCGGCGTTCTGCGCCAGCCGCTCGCGCAGCCGCGGGAACAGGTCGAGCGCGTGCTCGCGGTCCTTGGCCACCTGCCCGCGGTCCTTGCGGAGGAACGCACCGATCGCGAGGTTCTCGTCGACCGACATGTTCGAGAAGATGCCGCGGCCCTCGGGTGCGTGGATCAGGCCGCGCCCCACGATCAGGTGCGGCGCGACGCCCGTGATCGGCTTGCCATCGAACGTCACCGTGCCGCGCGACGGCTTGAGCAGCCCCGAGATCGCGCGCAGCGTGGTGGTCTTGCCCGCGCCGTTGGCGCCGATCAAGGTGACGACCTCGCCGGCCTCGACCTTGAGCGACACGCCCTTGAGCGCGTGGATGCCGCCGTAGTGGACGTCGAGCCCGGCGATCTCGAGCAGCGCCATCAGGAGCCCCCATCGAGCTTGGTGTCGGGGGCGTCGGTCGACGGCACGCTCGTGGGTGTCGGGATCGGGTCCTCGGCGTCGTCGGGCGCACCGAGGTAGGCCTCGATGACGGCGGGGTTGCCCTGGATCTCGCGCGGCGCGCCGGTCGCGATCGTGACGCCGTGATCGATCACGGTGATGTGCTCGCAGATGTCCATGACGAGGCCCATGTCGTGCTCGATCAGCAGCACCGCCACGCCGAACTGCGCGCGCAGCGACTGGATCAGGCCGCGCATCTCGCGCTTCTCCTGGGTGTTCATGCCGGCGACCGGCTCGTCGAGGAGCAGCACCTTCGGCTCGGTCGCGAGCGCGCGCGCGATCTCGAGGCGGCGCTGGTCGCCGTACGGGAGGCTCTTCGCCTGCTCGTCCCGGCGGTGCGTGATGCCGAGGACGTCGAGCAGCTCGAGCGAGCGCTCCGTGATCGCGCGCTCCTCGGCGACGTGCCGCGGCGACCGCAGCAGCGTCCGGAACAGCCCGCTCGTGGTGCGCACGCCGGCGGCGGTCCGCACGTTGTCGAGCACCGACAGCTCGCCGAACAGCCGGATGTTCTGGAACGTGCGCGCCATGCCGGCCCGCGCGATGTAGGACGGCTTCTTGCTATCGATGCGGTGACCGTCGAGCTCGACCGAGCCCGAGTCCGGGCGATAGACGCCGGTCAGCAGGTTGAACACCGTGGTCTTGCCGGCGCCGTTCGGGCCGATCAGCCCGTAGAGGGCCTGCGGCGGCAGCTCGAGCGAGAACTCGCTGACCGCCTTGAGGCCGCCGAACGCGAGCGACAGCGCGGTGATCTGCATCGCCGGGCGGCCGGTGCGGCCGGCCGGCGCGGCCGTGGGCGACGTGGGCGTCGGAGCGGCGGTCACTTGCGGATCCTCGCGCGCACGGCGTGGACGCCGCGTCGCCACCACGAGGTCTCCCACAGCTCGCGGACGCCCATGATGCCCTGGGGTCGCACGATCATCACCGTGATCAGCGCGAGCGCGTAGGCGATCATCCGGTAGTCCGCGAACTCGCGGAACACCTCCGGCAGGATCACGAGGATGGCCGCGCCGAGCACCACGCCGGTGATCGAGCCCATGCCGCCGATCACGACGATGATCACGAGGTCGATCGACTTGAGGAACCCGAGCTCCTTGGGATCGAGCGCGCCGACCTGGTGCGCGTAGAGCGCGCCGCCGATGCCGGCGAAGAAGGCCGAGAACACGAACGCCACGACCTTCGCGCGCGTGGTGTCGACGCCCATCGCCTCGGCGGCGATCTCGTTCTCGCGCACGGCGAGCAGTGCGCGGCCCTTGCTCGAATACTTGAGGCGAAAGGCGAGCACGAGCAGCACGAACGCGAACGCGTAGACGAAGAACAGCGTCGTGTAGCCGGGGATCTGCGAGAACCCTTCGGCGCCGCCGAGGTTGTTCGCGAGCTCGCCCATCGAGCGCTCCTTGATCGCCGCGACGTTCTTCGGCTGGCGCGCGGTGATCTGCCCGAGCACGCGCACGATCTCGCCAAACCCGAGCGTGACGATGGCGAGGTAGTCGCCGCGGAGCCGCAGCGACGGCAGCCCGACGATCACGCCGAACACCGCCGCGATCACGCCGCCGAGCATGCAGCCGGCGAGGAACAACAGCTGGCCCTGGCCGAGGAAGCCACCGATCTCGCCCTTGCTGCCGAACCAGTGGATCGAGCCGTAGAACGTCAGCCACGCGGCGGCGTACCCGCCGACGAGCATGAAGCCGGCGTGGCCGAGCGAGAACTGCCCGGCGTAGCCGTTGACCACGTTGAGCGAGCCCGCGAGCAGGATCGCGATCCCGACGTCGAGCAGGATCTTCGACCACGTCGCGCCAACCGCCGGCCCGATCACCGCGTCGACCGCGTAGGCGAGCAGGACCGCGACCACGAACGGCACCACCGACATCCCGACCGCGGCCGCCGGGTGGGGCCGCAGCGCCGCGACACGCTCCTGCACGGTCTTCATGCCGCCCTCATACCTTCTCGACCGACGACTTCCCGAGCAGCCCGCTCGGCTTGAACATCAGGACGAGGATCAGGATCCCGAACACGTAGATGTCCTGGAGCTGCCCGAGCCACGACTTGTCGGGGAACGTCGCCATCACGTAGTGGTGGACGAACACCTCGACGAAGGCGATCAGCAGCGCGCCGGCCGCGGCACCGCGGACGTTGCCGATGCCGCCGACCACCGCCGCCACGAAGGCCTTGAGGCCGAGCAGCACCCACGACGTGTCGGCGGTCATCCGCAGATCGTTGCGGAGGGCGAACAGGATGCCGCCCGCCGCGGCGAGGGCCGAGCCGAGCGCGAACGTCACCGAGATCACGACGTTGGTGTTGACGCCCATCAGCGACGCCGTGCGCTCGTCGAACGAGACCGCGCGCATCGCCCGCCCCATCCGGGTGCCGTAGACGATGCGCTCGAGCATCACCACGAGGACGACCGCGAGCCCGATCACGAGCGTGTCGAGCAGCCGGAGCTGGACGCCGCCGAACGTGGCGAGCACGCTGTTGGGCAGCAGCGACGACATCGTGACCGGCCGGTTGCCGAAGAAGCGATCGAGCAGGCCGACGTTCTGGAGGAACAGCGACACGCCGATCGCGGTGATCAGCACGTTGAGGCGGGGCGCCTTGCGCAGCGGCCGGTACGCGAGCCGCTCGATGGTGACGCCCATCAGCGCGCACACCACCATGGTCACCAGCAGGACGAGCGGCAACGCGTACACCGGCGGCGCGCCGGTCAGCAGCCAGCCCGCGGTGCCCGCGACCGTGAAACCGATCCAGCCGCCCCAGGCGACGATGTCAGAGTGCGCGAAGTTGATGAAGCGCAGGATGCCGTAGACGAGCGTGTACCCGAGCGCGATCAGCGCGTAGAGCCCTCCGACGGAGAGGGTGTTGATCGTGGTCTGGAGGAGCTCGGACACCGAAGACCGTGATCACTTCTGCTCGCCAGCGTCCTGCGCGATGCGGGCGGCCATGACCTGCTTGCCGTCCTTGTACTGCACGATGACGGCGGACTTCTTGGCGTTGCGGTTCTCGTCGATCGAGAAGGTCCCGGTGACGCCCGTGAAGTCCTTGGTGCTGGCGATCGCGTCGCGGAGATCCTTGCCCGCCAGCGAGGGCGCGCGCTCCATGGCGTCGAACAGCACGAGGGCGGCATCGTACCCGAGGGCCGCGAGGCCATCGGCCGTCGACCGGTACTCGGCCTGGTAGCTCTCGACGAAGTTCTTCACCTCGGGGCGATCTTCCTCGGCCGCGTAGTGGTTCGAGAAGTAGTTGCCGTTGATCGCGTCGCCCGCGATCTTCGGCAGCTCCTCGGAGTCCCAGCCGTCGCCGCCGAGGAACGGCGGCGTGATGCCGGACTCGCGCGCCTTGCGGATGATCGTGCCGGCGTCCGAGTAGTAGCCCGGGAGGAACACGACGTCGGCGCCCGAACCCTTGATCGCCTGGAGCTGCGAGGAGATCTCGAGGTTGCCGCCGGTGTACGCTTGGCGGGTCACGATCGTGCCGCCGAGCTGCTTGAACGACCTCTCGAAGTAGTCGGCGAGCCCGCTCGAGTACGCCTGGCCCTGGTCGTAGAGAATGGCGGCCTTCGTCGCCTTGAGGTTGTCCCGCGCGAACTTCGCGTCGACCCAGCCCTGGAAGTCATCGAGGAAGCAGACGCGGAAGATGTAGTCGCCGATGTCGGTGACGTCGGGGTTGGTCGACGACGGGGAGATCATCGGGATCTTCGCCTTCTGCGCGATCGGCCCGCCCGCGAGCGACAGCGACGAGGCGACCTCGCCGAGGATCGCGACCGCCTTGTGATCGTTGATCAGGCGCGTCACCGCCGTGGCGGCCTCGCTCTGCTTGCCGGCGTCGTCGATCGTGACGAGCGCGATCTGGCGACCCTTGACGCCGCCCTTGGCGTTGCGCTCCTTGATCGCGAGGCGGATCGCGCGATCCGTCGAGATCCCGAACGTGGCCTGCGGACCGGTCATCGACGCGAAGTGACCGATCACGATCGCGCCGGTGGGCACCGGCGCCGCGCCGGTCCCGCTGCCGCCACCGCCGGCCTGCTCCTTCTTGCCGCCGCACGCGCCGGCTCCGAGGCCGACCCCCAGCATGATCGCAACGACGCTCACGAACCGGATCCAGTGACGATTGCAACCGCTCAGATTCACGGCGTTCTCCTGCGAAAAGGTGCGATTGCGATATCCGACGACGTTGCACCTGTCAATGGATCGAGCCAGGCGCCTGCCCCTGCACGCCCGCGACCGGCTGAGCGTGGATCCGGAGATCGGCTCGTGCTACCCAGACGCCAGCGCGCCGCGCCCGCCATGCCGGAGATAGTCAAGTCTGACGAGCCAAGCGGCGGGCAGCGGACCGGCGTGCACGCGAGTGGCCACAGCACCCCCGCCCCGCGTGGTCGCAAGGATCTGGCGTGGCTGTCGCTCGGCGCGCTCGGCGTCGTCTACGGGGATATCGGAACGTCGCCGCTCTACGCGATGAAGGAGTGCTTCTCCCCGAAGTCGCACCACCACGCGTCCGCCGCCGACCCGAACCAGGTGTTCGGCGTGCTGTCGATGATGGTCTGGTCGCTGCTCCTCGTCGTCGTCGTCAAGTACCTGATGTTCGTGCTGCGGGCCGACAACAAGGGCGAAGGCGGCACGCTCGCCCTCGCCGCCCTCGTCGACCAGAAGCTCCCCGACAAGCCGCGCCGCCTCCCGATCGCGATCCTGCTGGCGCTGTTCGGGACCGGCCTGCTCTACGGGGAGGGCCTGATCACGCCGGCCATCTCGGTGGTGTCCGCGGTCGAGGGCCTCAGCGCGCAGAGCCCGAGCCTCTCGAAGCTGGTCGTCCCGATCACCGTTGTCATCCTGATCGCGCTGTTCTGGGTGCAACGCTACGGCACCGGCCGGATCGGCGCGGTGTTCGGCTGGATCATGCTGGTGTGGTTCCTCTCGCTCGGGGTGATGGGCGGCATCGCGATCGCCGATCACCCCGCGATCCTCCAGGCGGCGAGCCCGCACCACGCGATCTACTACATCACGCACCACGGGCTGAATGGCTTCCTGCTGCTCGGCTCGGTCGTGCTCGCGGTGACCGGCGCCGAGGCGCTGTATGCGGACATGGGCCACTTCGGCAAGACGCCGATCCGGCTCGCGTGGACCGTGGTCGTCTTCCCGGGCCTGCTGCTCAACTACTTCGGCCAGGGCGCGTTCATCCTCGGGCTCGGCGACCAGATCACGAAGGACACGAACCCGTTCTATGCGCTCGCCGGGCCCCTGCTGATCCCGATGATCGTGCTCGCGACGATGGCGGCGATCATCGCGTCGCAGGCCCTGATCTCCGGCGCGTTCTCGCTGACCAACCAGGCCGTGCAGCTCGGGTACATGCCGCGCGTCACCGTGATCCACACGTCGGTGAAGCACGAGGGGCAGATCTACATCCCCGAGGTCAACTGGGCCTTGATGATCGGCAGCGTCGCGCTCGTGCTCGCCTTCCAGGAGAGCACCAAGCTCGCCGCGGCGTACGGCATCGCGGTCACCGGGCTCTTCCTGATCACGGGCTACCTGATGTTCCGCGTGGCGCGCCGCAACTGGGGCTGGTCCCTCGGCAAGGCCCTCGCGCTCTACGTGCCGTTCCTGGTCATCGACCTCGCGTTCTTCGCGTCGAACGTCGTCAAGATCGCGGCCGGCGGCTGGCTCCCACTCGTCGTCGGGATCTGCGTGTTCGCGATCATGACGACGTGGTGGCGCGGCCGCGCCGAGCTCTCGAAGATGATGGAGCTCGGCACGATCCCCGACGACCTGTTCCTCGCCGACATCGCGGAGACCCAGCTCCCGCGGGTCTCGGGCACCGCGGTGTTCATGTCGTCGGGCGCCGACGGCATCCCGAACGTGCTGCTCCACCACGTCAAGCACAACAAGGTCCTGCACAAGCAGGTCGTGCTGTTGTCGGTGATGACCGAGAACGTGCCGTTCGCCGTCGGCAGCAGCGCGCTCCAGGTCAAGGAGCTCGGCCAGGGCTTCTATCGCGTCGTCTCTCGCGTCGGCTTCATGCAGCAGCCGAACGTGCCGCGCATCCTCGCGCGCTGCGAGAAGCACGGCCTGTCGGCCACGCGATCCGACACGACCTACTACCTCGGCCGCCAGAGCCTGCTGACGACGGGCAAGTCGCGGATGGCGCGGTGGCGCAAGATGATGTTCGCCTTTCTCGCGCACAACTCGCGATCACCGACGAGCTTCTTCAACCTGCCGCCGAATCGGGTCGTCGAGCTCGGCCTGCAGATCGAGCTGTAGTCGCCGCGACGCCGTCCCGGCCGCGTCGTTTGGAGCGACGCGACGCGAGCGACCCGCTCAGCCCGCGTGCGCCTCGGCGAGCACGAATGGCATGAACACCGGCGCCGACGGTTGCAGCATCGCGAGCTGGCGGAGGCGCTCCGTCGCGAACGCGCCGGCGAGCGCGTCGTAGTCGGTGTGGGGGGCGTGCTGCTGGAGGGCGGGCAGGAGCTCGTCCTCCTCGCGGCGCGCGTGCTGGTAGACGAGATCGCGCAGGTGAGACGCGCGGTCGCGCCAGCTCGGCGTCCCGGGTCGTGCGGTGACGAGCGCCGAGAGGGCGCCCTCCTGCGCGAGGTGGGCGGCGCGGGCCTGCTCGATCAGCACGTGGAGCTCGGGGAACACCTCGAAGCGGCCCAGGACGATGTCCTCGGCCTCGGCATGAGCGATCAGCCCCAGGCGAACGCCGTCGAGGGAGCACCGGAGCTCCGCGACGGTGGCCGTTGGATCCAGGAGCTGCGTCAGCTCGGTCTGTAGGTCGCTATGATCACGACGCAGCAGGGACAGGAAGTCCGTCGGCATGTACGCGGTGCGATACAATCGTGATGCCGCCTCGGTGAGTCGTTGTCAGCCGCACAGCGAGGCGTCGTTTGCATGGACCCTTACGCGTTCTTGACCTGGCACGAGCGAGTCGATGAGCGCTGCCGTCGCGTTCTGGCAAGAAGCGGCTGTGCCCTGACGCCCGGTCTCCGCAGCGGCCGTCGCCATCGCACGTAGGTGGCGCGGTCGAGGCGATAAGCTCGCGCCGCCGTGCCTGCCCCCGACGCCGCGTCGCAGTCGAGGCCGATCCGCCGGTTCGTGTTCCTGCTGGGCTGGGTCAGCC
Source organism: Myxococcota bacterium (assembly GCA_030857245.1). Classification (GTDB taxonomy): domain Bacteria; phylum Myxococcota_A; class Polyangia; order Haliangiales; family Haliangiaceae; genus JABFXX01. The sequence continues at coordinate 1,674 of JALZOI010000049.1, read as the reverse complement.
TGTTCGCGGACCTCTGCTACCAGGGCATGCGCGGCGCGATCGGGCCCTACCTCGCGCTGCTCGGCGCGAGCGCGACCGCGGTCGGCGCCGTCGCCGGGACCGGCGAGGCCATCGGCTACGCGCTGCGCTACGTCAGCGGTGTCTTCGCCGATCGCACGCAGCGCTACTGGATGATCGCGATCGTCGGCTACTCGACGAACCTCGTCGCGGTCCCGCTGCTCGCGCTCGCGGGGAGCTGGCCGCTGGTCGCTGCGCTGGTCGGCCTCGAGCGCCTCGGCAAGGCGATCCGGTCCCCCGCGAAGTCGACCATCGTCTCGTTCGCCGCGGCCGACCTGGGCGCCGGCCGGGTGTTCGCGATCACCGAGGTCATGGACCAGATCGGCGGCCTGCTCGGCCCGCTGCTCGTCACCGCGGTGCTGTGGTGGCGCGGCGACACGCTCGAGGGCTTCGCGTGGGCGTTCGTGATCCTCGGGATCCCGGCCGCGATCTCCATCCTGATCCTGCTGCGCGCGCGCCGGCTCGTCCCCGATCCGCGCTCGCTCGAGCCGCCAGTCGAGGGCGAGCCCGCCGCGCTCGGGCCGCGCTACCGGATCTACCTCGCCGGCGTCGCGCTGATCGCGATCGGCCTCGCGGACTGGCCGCTGCTCGCGTATCACCTGCAGCGCGAGGGCGTGATCGCGACGCGGTGGCTGCCGATCGCCTACGCCGCCGCGATGGCCGCCGATGGCGTCGCCGCGCTGCTGGCGGGGTCGGCGTTCGATCGCGTGCGCCGGCGTGGCGGGACCGGTGCCGGCGTGGTCTCGACCTTCGTGATCGCGGGCGCGGCGTACGCGCCGCTCATCCTGCTCGCGGACGCCGACACGCCGCAGCTCGCGGTGCTCGGCATCGCGCTGTGGTCGATCGCGCTCGCGGCGACCGAGTCGATCGGCAAGGCGATGATCGCGACGATCGTTCCGCGCGGGGAGCGCGGGCGAGCGTACGGCCTCTATTACCTCGTGTGGGGCATCTCCTGGCTGGCGGGCAGCCTGCTCCTCGGCGCGCTCTATGATCGCAGCCGCGCGCTCGCCTCGATCGTCGCGATGTGCAGCCTCGTCGCCGGTGCGCTCGTCGTCGCGTGCTCGTCGCCGCGCGGTGCGAAGCACGCCTGAAGTTTGCGGCCGACGGCCTTGGTGGATTCCTGAGCGCGCCGTGGCTCGCGCGATGCACGCTTTGCGTGCCGTGGCTTGGGAATCACGTCAGCGCCGCTATGGTCTCGTGATCCCAGGACCACCGCGAGTGCCAGCATGTGGCGCGTCAGCGCTACGTGTCCGGGCGCTCGTTTACTTCTGGAAGGAGACATCATGCAAATTCCGACCGAGGTCACGTTCCACGGGATCGAGCGCAGCGAAGCGGTGGAGGCGTCGGTGCAGCGATGGGTGGCGCGGCTCGAGGCGATGTACGATCGAATCACGAAGTGCGGGGTGGTGGTCAGCCTGCCCCACAAGCGTCATCGTCACGGCTCCGAGTTCAGCGTGAGCGTGGTGCTCGAGGTTCCGCGCGGAGAGATCGTGGTGACGCACATCCGCCACGAAGATATCTACGTCGCGATCGCCGACGCCTTCCGCGCGGCGCGTCGCCAGCTCCACGATCACATCGAGATCCAGCGCGGGTTCGTGAAATCGCACGAGACCGAAC
>JALZOI010000448.1 GCA_030857245.1 Myxococcota bacterium | reverse complement strand
CTCGCGGGCCGCGGCGGGCGCGGGCTCGGGCGGGTCGTGCTCGGCGCTGCCGCCGTAGGCCTCGCTCGGGCTGGCGAGCGTGACGGGATTCGTGGTCGGGGCATCCTCCTCGGGGACCGCGGCGCGGACCTCGGAGATCCGCGGCTCCTTGCCGGTGATCGGCATCATCCCGGACGGCCGCATCGGGACCGGCGTGCGCAACGCGCGGAGCTCCGCGAGCTCCATGCCGAGCGCCGCGGCGACCTCGGTCTCGGGCTGCTCGGTGTCCTCCCACTCGGGCGCCTGCGCCGGGCCGGGCGCGCCGGGTGCGGGCGCGAAGGTCTCGAAGACCTGGCTGTCGAAGTCGAGATCGTCGCGGCTGCTCGCCGGCTGCTCGGGCGCGAGCTCGGGCCGCCGCGGGCCGCCGCCCGCCTGGGTCAGCATGTCGAGGTAGCGCGCGATCCGCACGGGCCCGGAGTGCAGACGCTCGTCGCGGAGGAACGACTCGAGATCGTCGGCGAGGTCGTACGCACTCTGGTAGCGATCCTCGGGGTGCTTCTCGAGGGCGCGCATCACGATCTGCTCGAGCCCGCTCGGGAACGTGCGGCGCACGAACGTCGGTGGATCGACCTGCGCGTTGATCAGCCGCTGCACGACCTCCTGCGCGGGGCCGCGAAACAGCCGCTTGCCCACGGTGATCTCGTACAGCACGATCCCGAGCGAGAAGATGTCGCTGCGGTGATCGACGCCGGTCATCGACCGCGACGCCTGCTCGGGTGACATGTAGCCGAGCTTGCCGGGGATGACGTCGGTGCGCTGGCGCTGGCCCTTCGCATTGGCGATCCCGAAATCGATCACCTTGAGGAAGCCATCCTGCGTGACGAGCAGGTTCGTCGGGGAGATGTCGAGGTGGACGATCTCCAGCGAGTGCTCGGCGAGCAGGGTGCCCTCGGCGCCGCGCTTCGCGTGAAAGTAGCCGAGGCCCGCCGCGGCCTGGCGCATCAGCTCGACCGCGTGCTCGAGCGGCAGGAACCGATCGTGGTTGATGCCGCGCCGGCACAGCTCGTTGAGCTCCTCACCGACGATGTACTCCATCGCGATGTACGGGATGCCGTCGTGCTCGTCGACGTCGTAGACATGGACGATGTTCGGATGGTTGAGGAGCGCCCCGATGCGCGCCTCGTCGAGGAACATCTCGACGATCCGCGGGTCGTCGGCGAGCTCGGCGCGCAGCCGCTTGATGACGACCTCCTTCTCGAACCCGGCCATCGCGGCCTGCCGCGCGAGGTAGATCTCCGCCATCCCGCCGATGGCGAGCCGGCGGGTCAGCGTGTAGCGACCGCCGAAGGAGGTCGGATCGAGGTCGGCGGTGCGGTGTCGCTTCATCGTTCGGGCGCGGGGATCGGCACGCCGGCAGCAGCGTGAGCGGCGAGCGTGGCATCGATCGCCGCCCGCACGCTACCGCCAGCCGGGATCGTCACGAGCGGGAGGGGGGGCTCGGCGGGCGCGAGCAACGTCTCGAGCACGCTGGTCATGCCGCCCGCGAGCCCGACGAGATCGTAGCCACCCTCGAGGACCACGACGATCCGGCCGTCGCAGCACCGCTCCGCGATCGCCCGCAGCCGGCGCGCCATCGCGGCGAACCCCGCCAGCGAGACGCGCATGCCGGCGAGTGGATCATGCTCGAAGGCGTCGAAGCCCGCGGACACCAGCACGAGGTCGGGCCGGAACTGCGCGAGCGCCGGCACGAACACGTGATCGAAGACGGCGGCGTAGTCGGCGTCGCTCGAGCCGCTCTGCAAGCCGACGTTGACGGTGGCGCCGAGCGCGTGCGGCCCTCCGACCTCGGTCGGCGCGCCCGAGCCCGGGTAGTGCGGGAACTGGTGGACCGACTGGTACATCACCGTCGGATCATCCCAGAAGATGTCCTGGGTCCCGTTGCCGTGGTGGACGTCCCAGTCAACGATCGCCACGCGCGCGGCCCCGCTCGCGCGCGCCGCCGCCGCCGCCGCCGCCACGTTGTTGAGCAGGCAGAAGCCCATCGAGCGATCGCGGGTGGCGTGGTGCCCGGGGGGCCGGACCACCGCGAGCCCGCTCCCGAGAGCGCCGCGCAGCACCTCGGTCGCGAGCTCGATGACCGAGCCGGCTGCGGCTCGCGCCGCGTCCCACGTCCCCGGCGAGAAATAGGTGTCGGGATCGAGCCAGCCGGAGCTCCCGGGCAGGGCCTTCGCGAGCTGATCGAGGAGCCCTCGATCGTGCACCCGCGCGAGCTCCTCGTCGGTCGCGAACCGCGTGGCGACGTGGGTGCCGCGCGCGGCCAGCCCGGCGGCGAGCAGCGCATCGCGGATCGCCTCGACCCGCGCGGGCCGCTCGGGGTGCCCCGACGGCGCGCGGTGCTGGACGAAGATGTCGTCGAGGACGTAGCCGAGTCGCATCAGTCGCGTTCCGTGCGGAGGGCCCGCGACATCAGGCCTGCCATCGCGTGCCGTGCCGGCGCGCCACCGTGGATGATGCTGTGCATGACCGCCGTGATCGGCGCGTCGACGCCCAGCTTGACGGCGAGCTCGTGCGCGACCTTCGTGGTCTTCACGCCCTCGGCGACCTGCTTCATCTCGGTGAGGATGTCGGTCATCGACTTGCCCTGGCCGAGGCCGAGGCCCACGCGGCGGTTGCGCGATGCATCGCCCGAGCACGTCAGCACGAGGTCGCCGATCCCCGACAGGCCCGAGAACGTCGCCGGCTGCGCGCCCATCGCGACGCCGATCCGAGTGATCTCGGCGAGGCCGCGCGTGATCAACGCGGCGCGCGCGTTGGAGCCGAGCCCGAGCCCATCGGAGAGCCCCGCGGCGATCGCCATCACGTTCTTGATCGAGCCGCCGATCAGGACGCCGAGCACGTCGTCCGTCGTGTAGATGCGGAACCGGATGCTCGACAGCGCCGACTGCGCCAGCGTGCAGGTCTCGGGATCCTGGCCGGCGAGCACGATCGCGGCCGGCATGCCCGCCGCGATCTCGCTCGCGAACGTCGGGCCCGAGAGGTAGGTCGCGCGGTTCGCGATCCGTGCGGGCAGCACGTCGCGGTACACGGCGTCGATCGTCTTGAGCGTGCCGTCCTCGAGCCCCTTCGCGGCGTTGATGACGATCGCGTCGGGATCGAGCGCGGCCGTGATCGCGCCGAACACCTCGCGCACGCCGTAGGACGGGGTGACGCCGACCACGAAGCGCTTGCCCTTGACGGTGGCCTCGAGGTCCGACGTCACGAACACCGTGTCGGGCAGCCGGTACGCCGGCAGGTACGTCTTGTTGACGCGCGTGGCCTCGAGCTCGGCGGCCTGCGCTGCGCCGCGGCAGTACAGGCTGACGCGATGACCGGCGTTGCCGAACAGCATCGCCAGGCACGTGCCGTAGCTGCCGGCGCCGATGACCGCGATGTCTTCGATGCTCATCGCGGCGACCGTATCATGCGCGCGACTTGCAGTAGCATCGTCCGAAGTGCGCGTCGCCCGCCCCTGGCAGGGGCGAACCCCGTCCGGCGTGACCGAGCCGGCTCAGGGCGTGCGGTCGTCGCGGCGGCCGAGCTGGACCAGCGCCTCGGCCGGCGGTGCGCGGTCCGTGTGCTCGAGGGGCGCGACGAACCGGCGCTCGAAGTCGAGCCCCACGCGCCGGGGGGGCCCCTGCCGCTCGGCATTGATCGAGTCCGCGCAGAACACCGACAGCAGTGGTTCGGTGCGAACCGCCTCGGCATCCTCGGTGGCGCTCGCGCCCACCACCAGCGTCGTGATGCGCTCCGGCTCGTCCAGGTAGGTCGACGTCGAGTCGCCGCGCGCGGAGATCTCGCCGGCCTGCCCGCGGCGGGCGATCGCGCTGCCTCGCAGCGCGACATCGATGATCGTGTCGAGCATGCCCTTCAAGCTCACGGCGGTCGCCACGATGCTCGCCTCCCGCTGGCAGATACCGGCCCGTGGCGCACGCCCGCGGGGCTCATCGGAGGCAAGCACGGCCGCTCGAACAACCCAGCGCGCTCACGCCGGCGGCGTGATCGCGAGGCTCTCGGTCGCGAGGACCACGCGGTTGCGTCCGGCGTGCTTCGCCGCGTACAGCGCGGTATCGGCGGCGCGGACGAGCGCCTCGGCATCGCCGCTGTCCTCGGGGAACGTCGCGACGCCGATCGAGACGCTGAGCTTGCCGACGTGCGGGGCGGCCTCGGAGAAGTCGTGCGCGTAGATCCGTTCGCGCACGCGCTCGGCGACCTTCGCGGCCGTGAACTTCGCGGTGTCGACGAGGATCACCGCGAACTCCTCGCCGCCGTAGCGCGCGACCACGTCGTTGGCGCGCCGGGTGTCGGCGAGCACGCGGGCGAGCTGGCGCAGCACCTCGTCGCCCGCGGGGTGGCCGAAGGTATCGTTGAAGCGCTTGAAGTGATCGACGTCGAGCATCAGCAGCGACAGCGGGAGGCCGCTGCGCTGGCTGCGCTCCACCTCGAGCGTCAGCCGCTCGTGGAAGTGGCGATGGTTGTAGAGGTTGGTCAGCCCGTCGGTGACGGCGAGCTGCGCGAGCCGCGAGTTGGCCTCGGCGAGCTCGTGCGTGCGCTCGTGGATCTTCGCCTCGAGCTCACGATTCATCTCGAGCAGCGCCTGGTTCTTCGACGACAGCGATGCGATCAGCTGCTGGTTCTCGTGCACGAGCCGGTACTGCCGCAACAGATTCTCGGTCGCGAGCAGCAGCGCGGTCTCGTCCCACGGCTTCGGGATGTAGTGGTTGAGGCGCGCGCGGTTGATCGCGTCGATCACCGCGTCGAGGCCGGCCTGGCCGGTCAGCAGGATCTTCGTGGTCGCGGGCAGCCGGCGATCGACGATCTCGAGCAGCTCGACGCCCTTCATGCCCGGCATGATCTGATCCGCGATCACGAGCGCGATCGCCTCGCCCTCGCGGGTCAGCTCGTCGAACAGCGCGACCGCCTCGTCTCCCGAGCGGGCCGTGGCGATCTGGCACTCGTGGCCGAACCGCGCGCCGAGCTGGGCCCGGAGCACGCGGAGCACGCCTTCCTCGTCATCGACGCAGACGATGACCTCGCGCGAGCTCACGACGCAGCCCCCGCGGCGCTGCTCGCGCGGGGCCGGGCGCTCACCACGATCGGCAGCCGGACCTCGAACACGGTGTGGCCGGGCTCGGACTCACAGCGCAGCTCGCCGCCGTGCTTGTCGACGATCTGCCGCGCGATCCCGAGCCCGAGGCCGGTGCCCTCGCCCTTCGGCTTCGTCGTGAAGAACGCCTCGAAGATCCGCGGCAGCACGTCGGGAGCCACCCCGGGGCCATCATCGATCACGCGGACGATCGCGGTGCGGCCATCGGCGGAGACGGCGGTCTCGATGGTGATGTGAGCCTGCGCGTCCGCCGCGCGCGACCCCACGGCTTGCTGCGCATTCGAGATCAAGTTCGTCCACACCTGGTTCAGCTCGTCCACGAAGACCGGCACGTGCGGGAGGTCGCCATAGTGCCGCTCGACGACGATATCACGCAGCGTGTGATGCAACAGCGCGAGGGTCGTCTCGAGGCCCTCGTGCAGATCGGCCTCGACGCGGGTCGCCTGCTGATCGAGGTGCGAATACGTCTTGAGCGCGCCGACGATCCGCTGGATCTGGCCGATCGCGTGGCGGACCGTCGACGACGTGCGGTGCAGGTACACATGGTTCGTGAGCGCGGCGACGACCTCGCCGGCGAGCTGGCGGTGCGGCCCGATCACGACGAGCAAGCGCTCGATGTCCTCGGCCGTGGCGCCGAGATCGGCGAGGTCGGCGGCGAGCTGCTGCGGCGCCGGCAGCCCGGCGGCCTCGAGCCGGTGCCCGAGCTCGCGCGCCGCCTTGCGGGCCGTCAGGCTGGTCGGGAGCGGGCGCTCACTGAGCTGCGGCGCGGCCTGCTCGAGGTAGCTCGTGATCGTGGCGGCGGTCGCCGGTGACGGCGCGTGCGCCGCGAGCTCGGCGCCATGGCGCGCGACCCGCACGAGCGCCGCCCCGAGCCCGTCGATCGAGCCGCGGATCGCCGCGGTCGGCGAGTTGATCTCGTGCGCCACGCCGGCGACCAGCACGCCGAGGCCGGCCATCCGCTCGGACAGGATGAGCTGCGCCTGGGTCTCGCGCAGGTCGGCGAGCGCCTTGCCGAGCTCGTCGTTGATCGCGGTGAGCTCGCTGGTCCGCAACCGGACCTTGCGCTCGAGCTCCTCGCTCGCGCCGCGCACCTGCTGGTAGAGCAGCGCGTTCTCGACGGCGGCGCCCGCCTGATCGGCGAACGTGGTGAGGAGGTTGAGATCGGCCTCCGAGAACTCGCGCGCGTCCTCGGCGCGGCCGACCGCGAGCACGCCGACCACCCGCGCGATCGAGCCCTGGCG
>JALZOI010000447.1 GCA_030857245.1 Myxococcota bacterium | reverse complement strand
CACCTCGGGCGGCGCCGCCATCGGCACCATTGGTGCGGGCATCGGCTGCGCCTCGGTCGGGCGCGGCGGCCGCATGTCGGCGGCGGGGAGCCGATCGCCGGGCGGCGACGTCGTGGTCTCCGACGGACCATCGCCCTCGGACTGCGACGCTTCATCGACGCCGATGATGAAGTCGCCGACGTAGATCTTGTCGGAGTCCTTGACCACGAGCGGGCTCGTGATCTTGCGGCCGTTCACGTACGTGCCGTTGGTGCTCTTCAGGTCGACGATGATGAACTTGCCGTCCTTGAGGACGATGCGCGCATGGCGCTTCGACACGTTCCCCTTCGGGAGCACGATGTCGTTGCCCTGCACCCGGCCGATGGTGACCTCGGGCTTGTTGAACACCATGCGGCGCTGCTCGCCGCCTTTTTCCTGGATGATGATGGTGAACATTGGCTCCTGAGGCCTGCGCGAGGCCGCCCGGAGGAACGGTACTAAGCAGTGGCAATCACGGTCAAGTTCGGAGCCCTGCGCACGACACAGATCGCCCGACTTCGGGACGAATCCCCACCGCCGCCCCTGCCGGATTCGCCCACCGAGCGGGCGCTGGCGTCAGGTCTGGCCGGTCGGGACCGGGGTGACGACGTCGTCGGCCGGCGCGCCGAGGTCGAGGTACCCGCGCACATCTTCCCACCACAGCGCCCACACACCCGTCGCCAGCAACGCCATGATGGCCACGACGATCAGCGCGTCGTGCCAGCGCGGCCTCACCATGAATGCGACGCTAGCACGCGACGTCCCACGCGAAACCCGGAATGCCCATGCGCCCCATCCAACGCCTCCTCGTCGTCGCCGCCACCCTCCTCTTCGCCGGCCACACCGCCTCGGCGGCGCCCAAGGCCACCTCGAAGAAGAAGTTCCACTTCGAGCTCGCGGCCGTGACCGCCAAACCCGAGGTCAACGCCGACGTGGCCAAGGCCGCGACCCCGCGGGTCGAGCTCCAGATCAAGAAAGCGTTCGAGTCGCACCCGCAGCTGGTCGCGAAGCTCGAGGGCGCACCCGCGAAGTCCGCGACCGACGCGTACCGCAAGTACCTCGTCAAGAAGGGCGTGGCCGGCGCGTACCTCGTCACCGTCGAGGTCACCGAGGCCTCCGAGGAGGTGGTGCCGATGGACAAGCCGAACACGCAGCGGCTCGTCGTCCGCGTCGCGGTGCACATCCTCGGCGAGACCATCCCGGGCCGCACGATGGGCTTCACGGGCGACGGTCAGGCGACGATCAAGCAGGAGGTCGGCAAGAAGGTCCGCGAGCGTGATCGCGAGTACGCGTGGGACTCCGCCGCCGAGGTCGCGATCGCCGACGCGATGAAGACCGTGTTCAAGCAGCTCGCGGTGCCGCCGAAGAAGCAGTGAGCCGCGACCGCGTCAGTGGACGAAGGAGCCGACCCGGTTCCAGCGGATCCCCGACCAGTCGAACGGATCCCAGTGGCTGTACGACAGCCAGATGAACAGCGCCTTGCCCTTGATGTTCTCGACCGGCACCGAGCCCCAGTAGCGCGAGTCGTTCGAGTTGTTGCGGTTGTCGCCCATCACGAAGACGTGGTGATCGGGGACGACGTAGTGCAGCTGTGGCTCGCAGATCTGCGCCGGCGTCGGGTTCGGGTTGGTCTCGACGAGCTTGCCGGGCTGCTGGTTCGCGGCCGGCCGTGACTCGAAGTCGGGCTGGTACGAGCAGTTCTTCAGCGTGCGATCGAGGAGCGGGAAGTCCTTGCTGTCGCCCATCGCGAGGCCGCCCGGCTGCTTCTGCAGGAGCTCGCGGTCCGGTCGCTCGGCGTCGTGATAGGTGTCGTACGCGAGGCCGTCGACGGTCTCGCGGTACCGGCTGCAGTACTTGGTGACCCACTTCGTCGAGTTCTCGTGCTCGAGGTCCTGGTACTCGCAGCCGTCACCCTGGATGAGGTCGCTCGGCACGCCCTTGCCATTGACGTAGATGACGTTGCAGCGGACCTCGACGGTGTCGCCGCCGACCGCCACCACGCGCTTGATGTAGTCGCGCTCGGGCTGGCACGGCTGCATGAACACGATGACCTCGCCGCGCTCCGGCTTGCGGATCTCGAGGAACTTCGTGCTCGTCCACGGGATGCGGACGCCGTAGATGAACTTGTTGACGAAGATGTGGTCGCCGATCTCGAGCGTCGGGTACATCGAGCTCGACGGGATCTTGAACGCCTCGATCACGAACGCGCGGAGCGCGAGCGCGATCAGGATCGCCGCGCCGATCGACTCGACGTACTCCCGGGGCGTCGACTTCGGCGGCCGCTTGATCAGCTCGTCGACGAGCGCGTCGAGCGCCGGCAGCCCCTGGCGGACGCGCTGCAGATCCTTCTGCACCAGCCCCTTCTCGACATCGCTGGTGGCGACCTCGAGCTCGCTCGCCTTGCCTCGCAGGCTGCGCTTGAGGTTCAAGGCGGCCCGCGCCTCGCGGACCAGCAGCTGGGCTTCCTTGCGGACTCGGCGGTCGAGGCTGGCGGTGCGCATCGTCAGCGTCAGTCGACCTTGAGCACGGTGAGAAACGCTTCCTGCGGCAGCTCGACCGAGCCGACCGACTTCATGCGCTTCTTGCCTTCCTTCTGCTTGTTGAGCAGCTTCTTCTTGCGCGAGATGTCGCCGCCGTAGCACTTCGCGGTGACGTCCTTGCGGGCCGCCTTGACCGTGGTCCGCGCGATCACGCGGCTGCCGATCGCCGCCTGGATCGCGACGTCGAACATCTGCCGCGGCACGACGTCCTTCATCTTGGTCGTCAGCTCGACGCCGCGGTGATACGCGGTGTCGCGGTGCGAGATGATCGACAGCGCGTCGACCTTCTCGCCGTTGATCAGCACGTCGAGGCGGATCAGGTCGGCCTCGCGATACCCGGCCGGTTCGTAGTCGAGGGAGGCGTACCCGCGCGACATCGTCTTGAGTCGATCGTAGAACCCGAAGACGATCTCTGCCAGTGGCATCTCGTAGACGACGCGGACGCGACCACCCGGGTCGTAGTGCAGGCCCTGCTGGACGCCGCGGCGCTCCTGGCAGAGCTGCATGATGGAGCCGACGTAGTCCTGCGGCAGGTGGACGGTCGCCGTGATGATCGGCTCCTCGATCCGCTCGTACTTCCCCTGATCCGGGATCTTCGCGGGGTTATCGAGCTCGAGGACCTCGCCGCCGTTCAGGTAGATCTTGTAGCGAACGCTCGGGGCCGTCGTGATCAGGTTGAGATTGAACTCGCGCTCGAGCCGCTCCTGGATGATCTCCATGTGGAGCAGGCCGAGGAAGCCCGTGCGGAAGCCGAAGCCGAGCGCGACGCTGCTCTCCGGCTCGTAGGTGACGGAGGCGTCGTTGAGCACGAGCTTGCCGAGCGCGTCCTTGAGGTCCTGGTAGTCCTCGTTGTCGACCGGGAAGAGCCCCGCGAACACCATCGGCTTGACGAGCTTGAAGCCCTTGAGCGGCTCGGCGCACGGGCGGTCGGCATCGGTCATCGTGTCGCCGACGCGGGCGTGGGCGATGTCCTTGATCGCGGCGGCGACGATGCCGACCTGCCCGGCCTCGATGGACTCGACCTCGAAGATCGCGGGGCGGCGGACCGCCGTCATCGTGCACTCGTACTCGACGCCGGTGTTCCAGAACTTGAGCTTCGTGCCCTTCTTGAGCTTGCCGGCCATCACGCGCACGAGCACGACGACGCCGCGGTACGTGTCGTACCAGCTGTCGAAGATCAGCGCGGACAGCGGCGCCTCGCGGTCCGCCTTGGGTGGCGGGATCCGCTCGACGACCGCCTCGAGCATGTCGTGGACGCCAAGGCCGCTCTTCGCCGAGACCAGGCACGCGTTCGAGGCGTCGAGCCCGATCGTGTCCTCGATCTGCTTCTTGATCTCGTCGGGCCGCGCGACCGGGAGGTCGATCTTGTTGAGGACCGGGATGATGTCGAGGTTGTTGTCGAGCGCGACGTAGACGTTCGCGAGGGTCTGGGCCTCGACGCCCTGCGCGGCGTCGACGACGAGCAGCGCACCCTCGCAGGCGGCGAGCGAGCGGGAGACCTCGTAGTGGAAGTCGACGTGGCCGGGCGTGTCGATGAGGTGGAACTGGTAGATCAGCCCGTCCTTGGCCTTGAAGTGGAGCTGGACCGACTGCGCCTTGATCGTGATGCCACGCTCGCGCTCGAGGTCCATGGAGTCGAGCATCTGCGCCTGCGCCTCGCGGGCGGTGACGGCGCCACACTCCTCGAGGATCCGGTCCGCGAGCGTGGTCTTGCCGTGGTCGATGTGCGCGATGATCGAGAAGTTACGAATGCGCTCGGCGGGAAACGACATATCCGGTTGCTCGGGCTAGTTACCGTGAACCGAGGTGCAGGTCGACCTGCCCCGGCAGCTGATCGCGATACTTCTCGAGCACCAGGTCGATGCCCTGCCGGATGTACTCCGCCATGGGCACCTTGGTGCGGCCGTGCAGCGACTTCAGCGCCGCGTCCTGCTCGGGCGTGATGTACACGGTGGTCGACAGCTTCTTCCGGGGCATGGTGGGTGGGGGCCGGTCTGCGACGTGGGCGTAGCGAGTCCCCAGCCGGTGACCCTACGTGACCGTCCGGGGCGGGTCAAACGTGCGATCGCCCCCAACCTCGCGGTTTCCTGACCCTCCCGCAGTTGCGGGTCGGGGGGCGGCCGATTAGGCTCGCGGTGATGCCGAAGCTCTCGAAACTCGCGGTGATCCTGGTGGCCTCGCTCTCCACTGCCGCCCTGGGTGCCTGCAAGGGCAAGAAGTCCGACACGACGCCGAAGGACAACCTCGACGCGAGCATCCCGAAGGTCGATCCGACGCTGTGCGACACCAACGGCAAGAACGTCGTGACCTACGACCTCAACCACGACAACAAGCCGGACGTCTGGCGGCTCTACAAGACCGAGGACGAGGGCGGCACGAAGGTCGAGTTCCTGACGTGCAAGCAGGTCGACTTCGACCACGACACCCGCAAGGACTGGGTCGTCGCCTACAACCGCAAGGGCAACCCGCTCTTCGAGCGGGCCGACTTCGACTACGACGGCAAGTGGGACATGTTCGCGATCTACGACACCAAGACGAACACGCTGGCGGAGGTCGAGCGCGACACCGACTTCGACGGCAAGTTCGACGTCAAGGAGGTCTACGACTCGAGCGGCGCGCTCTCGAGCGTGCGCCGCGATCGCAACGGCGACGGTCAGCCGGATCTGTGGGAGCAGTACAAGGACACGATCCTGCTCGCGATCCTCTACGACGACGACTTCGACGGCAAGGTCGACCGTCGCGAGGAGATTCCGGGGGCGCGCCCCAAGGTCGAGATGCCGACGGCCGAGGATTCGGGCGCGACGGGGACGCTGGATTCTGGCGACAAGCCCGGCTCGACGACGCCGGCGACGCCGGCGACGCCCGCGACGCCCGCGCGCACGCCGAAGAAGTAGTGTCGAAGCAAGTCGTCGAGAAGCCCTGGGGTCACGAGCTGATCTGGGCGAACACCGACCGCTACGTCGGCAAGATCCTGCACATCAAGGCCGGCGAGGCGCTCTCGCTGCAGTACCACCGGGTGAAGGACGAGACGATCATGGTCCTCAGCGGCCGGATGCAGCTCGTCTACTTCGCCGAGGGCGAGGAGCCGAAATCGCGCGAGCTGCTGCTGCGCGAGCCGTTCCACGTGACGCCGGGGCTGCGCCACCGGATGATCGCGATCGAGGACACCGACGTGCTCGAGGTCTCGACGACCGAGCTCGAGGATGTCGTGCGCCTCGAAGATCGCTACGGCCGCTCGGGCGGCTGAGCCGGCGCAGCGCTGCCGGCGGGGCGGCGTGGCGCGGACCACAGCTTGACGTCGCGGAGGGCGGGGTCCTTCGGCACGGTGATGTTGATGCCGGGGCGGTGGTCCTCCGGGGCGAGCGCCCAGTTCGTGAACAGGAGCGCCCCGACGATCACGAGGAGGAAGATGCTGCGCAGACCGAACGCGATCTGGCCCTTGAACAACTTCGGGTCCTTGTTCCGCGCAGCGATGTCCTCGAGGCGACCCACGCGGGCAGTCTAGCCGAAGCGCGCGGCGTGGGCGTCCGGAAAGCAGGACGCGTGCCCGCGCGCGTCCGGAAAGCAGGACGCGCGCCCGCGCTACTTCTTCTTGGGAGGAGCGCCCGCCATCTTCTTCTTCAAGGCCTCGAGCTCGTCGTCGACGTTACCGCCGCGAGCGGAGGAGCGCGCTGACGACGACGTCGCGGAGGACGCCGGCTTGGCGCCCGGCGGCGGCGCCGATCCGGCGCGGCGCTTGAGGTCGCTGAGCGCGTCGTCGATCGACGGGCGCGGCGGCGAGCGCGGGCGATCCGAGAAGCCCGACGA
>JALZOI010000446.1 GCA_030857245.1 Myxococcota bacterium | reverse complement strand
GCGCTGGTACTTGTCGACGAGCTTCGCGGCCACGATCCCCACGACCCCCGACGGCCAGCCCTCGCCGGCGATCACGATCGCGGCGCCCGGATCGCGGTCCCCCACGGCGTCGAGCGCCTCCGCCATCACGCGATCCTGGACCGCACGGCGTTCGGTATTCGCCGCCTCGAGCACCTGGGCTCGCTCCGCGGCCGTATCCGCGCCGGCGAGCAGGAGCGCGAGCGATGGCTCCGCGGCCCCGAGCCGCCCCGGCGCATTGATCCGCGGCGCGAGCTTCCACCCGACCGTGCGCGCATCGACTTCGCGCTCGAGGTCGACGCCCGCGACCGCCAGCAGTGCGGCGACGCCCGGCCGCACCCTGCTCTGCAGGCGCCGCAGCCCCAGCGCGGTCAGGATGCGATTCTCGGCGGCGAGCGGCACGAGGTCCGCGATCGTCCCGAGCGCGACGAGATCGAGCAGCTCGCGGACGTCGGGCTCGCGGCGGTTCTGGAAGTGCCCGCGGTCGCGGAGCTCGCTGCGCACGGCGGCGGCGACGTAGAATGCGAGCCCGACCGACGCCATCCCGCGGAACGGGAACGTCGAGTCGGTGCGGAACGGGTTGACCAGCGCGATCGCTGGATGCGGCACGTCCGCCGGCGGCACGGTGTGGTGATCGACGACGATGACCTCGACCCCGAGCGCGGCCGCGGTGACGATCGACCCGATGTCACTCGTCCCGCAGTCGCCGGTGACGATCAGCTTGCACCCGCGGCGCGCGAAGTCCTCGGCAGCGCCGGGCGTGAAGCCGTAGCCGGCGTCGCGGCGAGCGACCGCCACCTCGACCGTCGCGCCGGCGGCGCGCAGGAACGACGTCAGCAGCGCAGCCGTCGTGACGCCATCGACGTCGTAGTCCCCGAACACGCCGATCCGCTCGCCCTGCTGGACCGCGTCGGCGATCCGGTTCACCGCGCGGGGCAGGCCGGCGAGCCCGGTCGGCGGTCGCAGCGCGGCGAGCCGCGGGTCGATGAAGCCCTGCGCGTCACTGGGCTCGATCACCCCGCGGGCGACGAGACAGCGCGCGGTCGCGGCACGCACGCGGAGAGCGCTCGCGAGGCGCCCGACGAGCTGGTCGTCGGCAGTGCGGAGCCGGTAATGCACCCGCGCACGCTACGGCGCGGGTCTGACAATTCCGGGCCGAATCCCGAGTGATCCCCGAGTGATCCCGGGATCTATCAGCGCGCCATCGCGCGCCGCGCGCTCACGGCTCTTCGACCGCGTCGGTCGTCGTCGGCTTCTTCACCTGGACCGCCGGCTCGGCCACACGATAGCGTGCGGGACCCGAGTAGAACTTCTTCGAGATCCAGAGGAACCACGGCGCCGCGAGGAAGATCGACGAGTACACGCCGACGATCACGCCCACGTTCATCGCGAACGCGAAGTTCTTCACCATGCCGGTGCCGAAGATGTTCATGATCAGCGTCGTCGCGAACACCGTCGCCGAGGTCAGGATCGAGCGCACCAGCATCTCGTTCATCGAGATGTCGACGATGCGCTCGAGCTTCTTGTCCTTCAGCTTGGCCTGGTTCTCGCGGATGCGATCGAACACGACCACGGTGTCATTCACGGAGAAGCCGATCACCGTCAGCAACCCGGCGACGGACACCAGCGAGACCTCGGTCCAGGTGACCGCGAACACGCCGATCACCATGACCGCGTCGTGGATCGTCGCGTACGCCGCGCCCGGCGCGTACCGGATGTCGAACCGGAACGCGAGGTACAGCATGATCAGGAAGATGGCGTAGATGACCGACTTGGCCGCGTCATTGCGCAGCTTGCTGCCGGCCTTGGCGCCGACGCCGTAGCTCTGTGCAACCTCGGCATCCACGTTCGGGAACGCGGCCTCGAACAGGTGCTCGTACTGGCGGCCGAGGCCGTGCATCGAGTACCACTGGTTGTACTCGCCCGTGCCTTCATCGGCCTGGCGATACAGGTCCAGCTCCTCGGGCAGCCACTCCTTGAGATCGAGGCCGACCTTCGGGGGCGTCTTGTCGTCGCCGTCCGCGAGCACGACCTTCGCGAGCGCCTCCTTCGCCTCGGCGTGCGAGATGTGCTTCTTGGAGCGCACGCTCAGCCGATCGCCGGACCACGTCGCCTTCTGGATCTCGCGATCCTTGAAGGTCTCCATGAACGCCGCGGACGCGCGCTCGGCCTCGGCGGGTTGCAGCGCCGAGAACCTCGGCGTGCTGATCTTCATGCCGTTGACCTTGACGTCCTTGCCGGTGGCATCCGTGGACTCCCACGAGATGTCCGAGACGTCGAAGCCTTCCTCGCCGTGCTTCTCGACGGCCTGACGGGCCTTGCCCGGGTCGATCTTCGTGTACGCGCCGGTCGCCTTGTCCTTGAACGCGAGGATGACCTCGGTGCCACCCTTGAAGTCGATCGTCCAGTTCATGTAGGCGCCGCGGGCCGCCTTGTTCACGAACAGCATGCCGATGCTCGCCATCATCAGCAGGATCGACACGACCATCATCAACTTGAACTTCGAGACGAAGTTGAAGTTGTTACCCGGCGGCAGCAGATATCGGAACTTGTGCTCGCTCATCGTGTTCGCCTCAGATCGAGATGGTCGAGAGCTGCCCCTTCTTCCTGGTGATGTACCAGTCGAAGAAGATGCGGCCGACCCAGATGTTGGTGAACAGCGTGGTGAACACGCCGACGAGGAGCATCACGGCGAAGCCCTTGATGGGGCCCGAGCCGTACTGCAGGAGGACCCAGCCCGCGGCGGCGGTCGTCAGCTGCCCGTCGAGGATGGCCGAGAACGCGCGGGAGAACCCGAGGTCCACGGCGCCGCGTACGCTCTTGCCGAGGTTCAGCTCGTCCCGGATGCGTTCGAAGATCAGGATGTTGCCGTCGACGGTCATGCCGACGGACAGCACGATCGCGGCGATCCCGGGCAACGTCAGCGTGGCGCCGAACAGCGCCATGATCGACAGCGTGCACATCACGAAGAAGGTGAGGCCCACGATCGCGAGCACGCCGGCGAACTTGTAGATCGTCACCATGATCACGATGACGAGGATGCAGCCGAGGCCGAACGAGAACTTGGTCTTCTCGACGGCATCGCGACCGAGCGTCGGGCCGACGTCGGAGACCGACTCTTCCTTGAGCGGCGCCGGCAAGGAGCCGGTCTTCAGCACGTTGACGAGCTCGTCGCGCTCGGCTTCCTGACGGCGCGCGTCGCTGCCGCCCATCGTGATCGACGCGCGGCCACCGCGGATGGCGCCGTTGATGATCGGCGCGCTCTTGACCTTGTCGTCGAGGATCGTCGCGAGCTTCTTGCCCGTGATCTCCGCCGTCACGTCGCCGAACACGCGACCGCCGTAGCGGTTGAAGTCGAGGAGCACGATCGGGCGGTTCGTGTTCGGGTCGTAGCTGCCCATCGCGTTCGAGATCGACGTACCCGTCAGCTTGACGGTGCGATCGAGGTAGTACGTGCGCCAGAACGCGCGCTTGTCGGTGGCGTCCTGCTGCGGCTCGACGAGCTCGTAGGCGATCTGGCGATCGTCGGGGAGCTTGAAGCTCGGATCGGCCTTCGCCAGATCGTCGAGGTAGCGCTGGATGACGTGGCGGCCGGAGACGTTGCAGGTGACGCGGCCATCCGCGACCTTCGTGTCCTTGTCGGCCGGCTTGCCGGCGCGATTCACGCAGTCGATCTTGCGTGCCTCGTCGAGCGTCAGCGTCTCGCGGCGATCGCGCGAGATCAGGTAGTAGTCGGTGTGAAGCGTGCCGCCCTCGTCGGGCCGCCACTGGTCGATCTCGGCGTAGATCTCGTCGCGGATCGCGCGGGGCTCGGTCGGCTTGCCTTCCTTGCCCTCGCTGCCGACGTGACCGAACAGCTTGTTCATGAACGGCGAGCCATCGTCGACGACCTTGAACTCGAGCTTCGCGGTGCGGGCGATGATGTCGCGGGTCTCCTGCTTCTTCTCCTCGTCGAGGCCGGGCAGCTCGACGATGATCTCGTCGTCCTTCTGCACGACGCTCGGCTCGGCGATGCCCTTCTCGTCGATGCGCTCGCGGATCGTGTTGACCGCGTTGGAGAGCGCCGCCTTCTTGACGCCGTCGGCGTAGGTCGACGACACGCGGAAGCAGATCGAGCCTGGCGGATCGGTGGGCGCGCAGTCGCGCATCTCGATGGTGTCGCTGTAGTCGGCCTGGATCGCGGCGAGCAGCGGCTCGCGCTTCGTCGCGTCGGGCAGGACCACCGTCACCGCGCCGAGCGGCGAGGCCGGCGTCTTGACCGTGGGCTTCTCCTTGAGGTCCTCGTCCTCCGCGAAGCGCGTCTCGAGATCGCGCTTGATCTCCGACGCGCGGTCATCGACCGCCTTGTCGAGATCGATGCTGTAGACGATGTGCGAGCCGCCCTGGAGATCGAGACCGAGGCTGATTTGGCTGTTGCGGAAGGGGTACCAGCTCGGTAGCTGGTCCCGCTCCACGAAGTTCGGCGTGAGAATCCCCACGCATCCGAGGACGACGAAGATCAGGATGATCGTCCTCCACTTGAGACTGCGGTCCATATGCGATCACCTCTCCGGCGGCTGCGAGCAGAACGAGATCAGGCGGCCTTCGAAGCCGAGTCGGGGACCTTCCCCTCCCACTTGCCTTCGATGTACGCGCGGGGAACGCGGACCCGGACCTTCTCCTGAAGCTCGAGGACGAGCACGCCATCGTCCGAGATGCCGGTGATCTTGCCGATCACGCCACCTCGCGTGATGACCTCGTCACCCTTGCCGAGCCGTGCGAGCAGGGCTTGATGCTCCTTCTGACGCTTCGCCTGCGGCCGGATCAGGATGAAGTAGAAGATGCCGAACATCACGAGCATCATTACGATCGGTTGCATGGCTCCCATAGGTCGTCCTCCACTCAGGTCAAACGCGTCAAACGTCGGCTAGACGATTGAAAAAACAGGCGGTTCGTAGCATCGGGCACCCGTACGGTCAAGCACGCTGACCCTCAGCCAGGATCTGGTCCCGCAGGCGCCGCACGTGGACGGCGTAGAACGTGAGGTTGTGCAGGGTTGCGAGCCTCGCGTAGAGGATCTCTTTCGCCTGGTAAAGGTGTCGCAGGTAGGCGCGCGAGTGGGTCCGGCACGTCGAGCACGGGCATTCGGGGTCCACCGGCCCCAGGTCCGTCCGGTGCGCGGCGTTCGGGATGTTGATGCGGCCCTGCGAGGTGAACAGGTAGCCGTTGCGGGCGTTGCGGGTCGGCATCACGCAGTCGAACATGTCGATGCCGGCGCGGATGCCGCGCGCGAGGTCGTCGGGCGTGCCGACGCCCATCAGGTAGCGCGGCCGATCGGCCGGCAGCGTGTGCGCGACCTCGTCGAGCACGCGGTACGTCTCCTCGATGTTCTCGCCGACGGCGAGCCCGCCGAGCGCGTGGCCATCGAAGTCGAGCTTGGTGATCTCCGCCGCGTGGCGGTGCCGCCGCGCGGTGTCGATGCCGCCCTGGATGATGCCGAAGACGGCCTGCCCGGCCGCCCGCGGCGCCGCGCGACAGCGCTTCGCCCACGCGGTGGTCCGGGCCATGGCCACGTCCTGGACGTCGTCACCGGCGTCCCCGGGTGGGCATTGATCGAAGACCATCGCGATGTCCGAGCCGAGCACGCTCTGGATGTGCATGGACACCTCCGGCGTCAAGCGGTGTTTCGATCCGTCGATGTGGGAGCGGAACGTGACGCCGTCGTCGTCGATCTCGTTGATCGCGGAGAGCGAGAACACCTGGAACCCACCGGAGTCCGTCAGGATCGGGCGATCCCACGCCGCGAACCGGTGGAGCCCGCCGGCGAGCCCCATGACCTCGAGACCTGGCCGAAGGTACAGGTGGTACGTGTTGCCGAGGATGATCCGCGCGTCGAGCGGCTCGGCGCGCAGCTCGTCGGCGGTCATCCCCTTGACCGTGCCGAGCGTGCCGACCGGCATGAACACCGGGGTCGGGATGTCGCCGCGCGGCGTGTGCAGGATTCCCGCGCGGGCGTGACCCAGCGTGGCGAGCAGCTCGTAGGAGAAGCCGGGCGTCGGGAGGTCGAACAGCATCGAGCGCGGCGTTATATGCCGGCGCGGTGCAAGAGGCACGCGTCGCCGTAGCTGAAGAACCGGTACCGCGACGCGACGGCGTGCCGGTAGGCCGCGAGGACGCGCTCGGTGCCCGCGAAGGCACACACGAGCATCAGCAGCGTCGATCCGGGGAGGTGGAAGTTCGTGATGAGGTGATCGACGACCCGGAACGCGTGTCCGGACCCCGGATAGATGAAGATCTCGGTGGTGCCGGGGCCGGGGGCGAGCGTGCGCGGTGCCGTCGCCGCGGCCTCGAGCGCCCGCAGCGCGGTCGTGCCC
>JALZOI010000445.1 GCA_030857245.1 Myxococcota bacterium | reverse complement strand
GACCGAGGCCGAGCGCGCGGCCGACGACCGCGGTGGGGCTCGCGCGGTCGACCGCCTCGAAGGTGCGCAGCACGTCGTGATCATCGCCGCCGACGAGCGCGGCGGCCTCGTGCGCCCACGCGGTGCAGCCGACGTGACGCAGCAGCGCGGCGTAGAACACGTCCCGCAGCTCGATGGCGTCGAGGCCGAGCCGGCGCCCGAGGTGGGTCGCGACGAGGCAGGTACGCAGCGACGTCTCGAGCGGCGCGCCGACGGCGAGGTCGGTCGCGAGCGACAGGCTGCGGAGGAGATCGGCGAGCCGGAGCACGGAGCCGCAGCATACGTCGTCGCGGTGGTCGCTGCCTCGCTACGCCGGTGGCCGCTCGCGGCAGCGCTCGATCAAGTTCAGGTAGTCGAGGTGGGTGTTGACCTCGTGCAGGAAGCGGTCGCCCTTGTCGACGGCGTGCACCGTGCCACCGCGGATCGGCAGGTTGATGCCGGCAAACACGCTGCGGTTCCGGGCGCAGTCGCGCTTCCACGTGCGGAGCAGGGCCGGGTCCGAGACCTTGTAGATGCCGATCGTCTCGCTGTCGCTCTGCTGCTTGGGCTCGCCGAGGTAGAGGTCGGTGACCTTGCCGGCGACGGCGGTGCACCGCACGGAGTGCGCCTGCTTGTTCTCGGAGCGCTGCACGAACACGGCATCCGCGGGCGCCTCCTCGATCAGCTGGACCAGGTCCGCGTCGAAGAACAGGTCACTGGAGATCGCCACCGTCGGCCGCTCGTCGAGCGCGAGCGACAGGCTGTAGCTGTTGCCCGTGATGCTCCAGTGCTCGTTGTAGAGGTAGTCGATCGCGGGGAAGTCGTTCATCACCGAGATCGCCTGGTAGCCGAGGACGACGGTGAGATCCCAGCCCGCGAACAGCCGCTGGATCCGCGCGAGCAACGGCTCGCCGGTCCGCGGGTCGCGCATCCGCAGCTTGTGGAAGCCGTCGAGCCGGAAGCCCTGGCCAGCGGCGAGCACGACGAGGCGCATCAGCGTCGCTCCTGCACGGACGCGAGCTCGGCGAGCGGGATCGAGCAGTCGTCGATCACGTTCGGGAACTTGTGCTTCACGGTCTTGTACGGATAGATGTCGCCCGCGCGGGCGCGCCGGATCACGGTGTCCACGTCGACCGCCTCCTCCTTGCGCAACGTCCACACGGCGACGTCGCGGTAGTCGAACCGCTGCACCGGCAGCTTCGCGAGCCCGAGCCGGAGCCCGACCTGGAGCCGGTGCTGGCCGTCGAGCACGAGCCCGTGGGTGCGCTCGACGTAGAGCGGCTTGGTCCACACCTGCTCGCGCGTGATCTTCGCCATCAGCTCGACGACGCGCGCCTCGTCATAGCCCTCGATGTGCTTGAGGTCCTGCGGCGCGACGTACTCGATCCGCTCCGCGCGCGCGGGAGGCGGATCGAAGTCGAGCGCGAGCACCTCGGCGTACTCCTCGGGCGTGTTGAACGTCTTGAACACGTAGTGGCTCGCGTCCCCCTCGACGGACGGCAGCCGCGCGATGTGCTCGGCCCACGGCACGAAGAAGTACTGCGCGATCGACTGCTCGGCGTAGCGCTCGACGAGCTCGCGGAACAGCGGCAGCTCGGCGGCGCTGATCCGCATGAGGCCCGTCATCTTGCGGTGATCGGCGTACTCGGGCAGCCACGCCGGGACGACCCGGACATCGTCGATCCGGCCGCGCGCGTCGCTGTGCACGATCCCGCCGTACATCGACGGCACGAACGCGCCGCGCGTGAACCACGCCGACTGGTGCTCGAAGTCGGTGCCCGCCGCGTAGCGCACCATCGCGTCCTCCATGATGGTGTCGGCCTCGAAGATCACCACCGAGCCCGTGACCTCGCGGAGTGCGAGCCGCATCGAGTGGATGTTGGTGTCCTCGGCGAAGCGATCGTTGACGACGAGCGTGATCCGCGGCGCGGCGAGCCCGGCGACCAGCTCCTCGATGCGCTCGCGGCGATATCCGACCACGAGCACGACATGCTCGATCGTCGTCGTGGCGATCTGCGCCAGCAGCCGCTCGAGGATCGTCCGATCCTTGTACGCGAGCAGCGACTTCGGGCGGTCCCCGGTGGCCTCGCCCATCCGGCGACTCGATCCGGCGGCGAGCACGATGGCGGTCCTGGCGTCGTTCACGTGGGCTTCCTCTCTCGCTCGAGCCGCAGCACGGCCGCGAAGCGCTTGCTCATGATGCCGATGAAGATGATCCCGGTCGCGAGGCCGAGGAAGTAGATGCCGTAGCGCATCCACCGCCCGCCGAGCGCGATCGCGAGCCCGAGCCAGAAGAACAGGTCAGACTCGTTGAACTCGACGATCCGCGGCATCGAGCGCACGTACATCCGGGCACGCTCCGCGAACGTCGAGCGCGAGAAGTCGATCCGGGTGTCGACGCCCGTGGTCTGCGCGACGCCGGCCTGCTGCTGCATCGAGCCGACGACCCAGTAGACATAGGCGCGGATCACCAGCGACAGCGGGATCGCGAGGGCGACGATGATCGCCGCCGCATCGCCGGTGTCGACATAGACCCGCCAGCCGAAGGCGGCGAAGATCGCGGCATAGCCGAGCGCGTCGGTGATCTTGTCGAGGAACGCGCCGAGGTACGACGACGTCTTGCGGTAGCGGGCGAGGCTGCCGTCCATGCAATCGCAGATCACCGAGACCTGGAGGAGCGCGATCGCGATCAGCTCCGCGCCGCGATCACCGAGCAGGAGCACCGGCACGAACACGAGCTTCGCGACGAAGCCGACCAGCGTGATCGCGTTCGGCGTGATCCACGGTACGTCCGCGATCGCGGCGTTGAGCACGTTGCCGATCGGCCCGCCCATCGCGACGCTCCACCACTCCTCGTTCCATCGCGAGCGCATCAGGCGGTAGCGCTCGGCGTAGCTGCGACGGGTGGACACGGTGGCGGTGCTCGGGACGGCGGAACCCGCGGCGGAGAACATCTCGGTGAGCTTGCTGCCGGCGCCGTTCCCGGGCAGTGGCCCGGCGGCGGCAAAGGCAGGACAAGCTATGCCCTCCCGGCAAACTGCGTCAAGCGAGCGTCAAGTTCGCGTGACGTTCGCGAGCGCCGATGTCAAACGACGGGTCGCCGCATGCGCGACCTACACAGCGCGGCGAGGCTGGCTTACACCCGGAGCGCGATGCGGGTTGCCCTCATCTCGACATACCCACCGGCCGAGTGCGGGATCGGGAACTACGCACGCGAGCTCCGCGAGGCGGTGACCGCGCAGGCGCACGACGTCGAGGTCAGCGTGCTCGCCGAGCGCACCGGCGTCGCCGGCACGGACGATGGTGGGGTCGTCCGGACCTGGGACCGCCGCGGCAACTGGCCGCGCGAGATCGCGGCCGCCGTGGCGCGCGCCGGCGTCGACGCCGTGCACATCCAGCACGAGGAATCGCTGTTCGGTCAGGGCCGCCGGTTCCTCGGGCTGCTCGACGCGATCCGCGCGCTCGGGGTGCGCACCGTCGTGACGTTGCACACCGTCTACGACCGCCGCGTCACGATCCCTCCGATGTCGCCCGGCCGCAGCTTCCATCGCCAGCTCGCCCGCGCATGTGACGCGATCGTCGTGCACCAGCATCCCGGGATGGGCGACGTGCTGCTCGGGCATGGCGTGCCCGCCGAGCAGGTCCACGTCATCGCCCATGGCACGCCCGACCTCGTGCTGCCCGATGCGACGACGGCGCGGCGCGCGCTCGGGCTGCCCGACGCGGCGCCCATCGCGCTGTTCTTCGGGTTCATCCACCGCCGCAAGAACGTCCACATCGCCGTGCGCGCCTTCGAGCGGATCACCGCCCGGATCCCCGAGGCGCGGCTCGTGATCGCCGGGCGGATCCGGCGCTCGGTCCCGTTCGATGATCGCTACGCGCGCTCGCTGTGGCTGCTGATGCGGCGCGGGATCGAGGCGGGCCGCATCATCTACCGGCCCGGCTTCATCCCCGCCGATCACAAGGCGGCCTACTTCGCCGCCGCCGACGTGCTGCTCCTGCCGCACGGCCAGCCGTACGGGTCGGCGAGCGGCGTGCTGCACGAGGCGCTCGCGGCCCGCCGCGCGATCGTGTGCTCGCGCGGGAAGAAGTTCGCGGAGGCGACCGACGTGCTGTGCGACGTGATGCCGGACGCGGCGCCGGTCGCGGGCGATGTCGCCGGCTGGGAGCGCGCCCTCGCGTCGCTGCTCGGCGACGAGGTCGCACGCGAGCGCGTGAACAGCCTCGTCGGCGAGCTCGCGGCGTCCACGAGCTGGCGCAGCTCGGGGCAGCGCCATGCCGCAGTCTACCGTAGCCTCGCCGACGCGAAGGAACCGTCGGTGAGCCCTGGCGCACGGGCGGAGTCGCTGTAGTCTTCGCTCCCGGGATGTCCACACCGCCGCGTATGACCACCAACGTCAACCGTGGGTTGGCGTGGATCGGCGTCGCGAGCTCGCTGGTCGGCATCCTCGATCTCGTCGCCATCCTGGTGATCCTCAACAACTACGTCTCGCAGCGGGACTACGGGATCGCGACGCTCGTGGTGTGGATCTTCCCGATCCTCGACCAGGCGACCGACCTCGGCCTGTCGGCGGCGGTGATCCAGCGCGACGATCACGACGACGCGAAGATCTCGACGGTCTTCTGGATCAACCTCGCCGCGGCGATGGTGATGTTCGGCCTGCTCGCCGCGTTCGCCCCGCTCGCCGCGCACATCTACGGCCACGACATCATCGGCTGGATGCTGATCGTCTACGGCACGAAGTTGCTGTGGCAGAACGTCTACTTCATCCCGCTGGCGATGATGAAGCGCGAGCTCCGCTTCAAGGAGCTCTCGGTCATCCGCATCCTCGCCAACCTCGCCGAGTTCGTCGGCAAGGTCGGGTTCGCGGCGGCCGGGTTCGGGATCTGGTGCTTCGTGCTCGGGCCGCTGTGCCGCGTGTTCGTCACCGGCGTCGGCGCGCAGCTCCGGCATCCGTGGCGGCCGAAGCTGATCCTCCGGCTGCGCGACGCGAAGGAGTACGTGATGTTCGGGCTGAAGAGCTCGGGCAGCCAGATCCTGTTCTACTTCTACACGAACGTCGACTACCCGATCGTCGGCTTCTTCTTCGGCGAGAGCGCGCTCGGCGCGTACCGCCTGGCGTACGAGGTCGTGCTCGAGCCGGTGCGGATGATCTCGAACGTCGTCGTGGACATCGCATTCCCCGCGTTCGCGCGGCTGCGTCACGAGAGCGGCAAGCTGATCGACCAGCTCGTGTCGTTCACGAAGCTGAACCTGATCACGGTGATGACCTACTCCGCGATCGTGTTCGTCGCGGCCGACGACGTGCTCCTCCTGATCTTCCCGAAGTACGTGGAGGCGGCGACCGCGGTCCGGGTGCTGTGTGCGGTCGCGGTGCTGCGCGCGGTGGGCTTCGTGGTGCCGCCGCTGCTCGACGGCATCGGCTATCCGAACCGCACGTTCAACTACATGCTGAGCGCGGCGGTCGTGCTGCCAGCGTCGTTCGTCGGCGGCGCCGTCGTGCTCGGCGACCGCCTCGACTACGTCTCGGTCGCAGCGGCGTGGGCGATCGGCTATCCGATCGCCTTCGCGGTCCTGATCTGGCTCGCGGTCCACACGCTCGGCTGGTCGGTCGGCGGGTACCTGCGCGCCGTCGCCGGCGTCACGCTGTGCCTGCTCGCCGCCGGCGTGGCCGCGTTCGGTGTCCACGCCGTGCTCGGCGCCGTGACGCCTGCGGTCCGGGCGGTCGCCACCGCGACGACGGTCATCCTGGTGGCCGCGCTGCTGCTCGCCTACACGCAGGGGCTGTCGCTGCGCACGGCGATGCGCGCGATCAAGGCGGATCCGCTGCCGGTGCCGCTGCCGGTCGCGGGGCGTGCCGACGATCAAGCGTCCTGAGCCCGGGCGGCAGAGGTTGGCGCGGAGGCCGGCGCGGGTTGCGTGCGCACAGCCCTTTGGATAGGTTCCGCGCGTGATCACCCAGGCGGTCCTCCTCGCCACCGGCGGTACCGGCGATGAGATCCCTGCGCTCGCGCGCGTGGCCGGGCTCACGATCCTCAAGCGCATGGTGCTGACGCTCGGGCGGGGCGGCATCACCCGGATCACCGTGGTCGCCGCGCGTGCGGTCGCCGCGCTGCGGTCCGCCGTCGACGGGGACTCCGACTATGCGAAGGCCGGCCTCGCGGTCGAGGTGGTGGCGAGCCCGGAGGCCAGCTCCGGTGCGCCCGCGGAGCTGCTGCGGGCGGCCCGCGACCGGATCGCGGGACCCTTCCTGCTCGCGACCGTCGATCGATGCTTCGAGGTCGCCGTCGTGCGCCAGCTCGTCGCCGCCGACCTGGCGCCCGCGGCTGTCCAGACCGGCACCGCGCTCGGCCGCGAGCTCGGCGTG
>JALZOI010000048.1 GCA_030857245.1 Myxococcota bacterium | reverse complement strand
GCCCACCGTCCTGCGCTACACCCGCGTGGACCCCGAGCACGTCGTCCTCGAGGGGAGCCATGCCGGGCGCACGCTCCACATCACGCTGACCCGCGAGCCCGCCGCGCTGCTCCGGACCCGAGGCTTTCGCTGGATCCAGGAGACCCCGTTCAATCGCTGAGGCCGCGCGGGGCAGGACAGCCTCGCGTCCGTGGAGGCGCCATCGTCACCGGCGGCGCGCATACTCCCTTCGTGCCTGACGACGCGCCGCCGCTCCACTTCACGTCTGCCTACGCGGAGCTCGCCGAGCTCCGCGACGGCACGCGCGTCATCCTGCGGCTGCTGTGTCCCGACGACAAGGAGCTGCTCCGCGCAGGCTTCCTGCGGCTGTCGCTGGAGTCTCGCTACGCGCGGTTCTTCTCGCCGAAGACGACGCTGACCGCCGACGAGCTGCGCTATCTGACCGAGATCGATCAGGAGACTCACTTCGCGGTCGGCGCCGTCGGTGCGGCCGACGACGGCTCGCCCGTCGGGCTCGGGATCGCGCGCTTCATCAAGCTCGCGGAGCCGGCGAACACCGCCGAGGCGGCGATCGCGGTGGCCGACGAGGCGCACGGCCGCGGCCTCGGCAAGCTGCTGTTCCTCCGGCTGTGCGCGGCCGCGACCGAGCGTGGGATCGAGCGGTTCCGCTGCGAGGTGCTCGGATCGAACACCAGCATGAAGCACCTGATCGAGACGATCACGCCCGATCATCATGTCGAGGTCGGCGGCGGCGTGATGTCGATCGAGCTCGTCGTGCCCGCGGTGTCGCCGATCCAGTCGATCACGAGCCCGCCACCGCACGGCGGCATGTACAAGCTGTTCCGCGCGGCGGCCGGCAACGCGGTCGAGTGGACGAACACGATCAAGCGGCTGTGGGGCGGCTGATGTGACGATGGCGTGACCGCGGCCATCACCTCGCTCGTGCTGTTCGCGATCCGCGCGCTGGTCCCGGTCCTGCCGTCTCGGCGGACGCGCTGTTCACGGTCGGTGGCGATCACCGGGTTCACGGGCCGACCGGTCCTCGCCTCGGGCGGTCGCCAGCTCGCACTCGGGCTCGCCGCCGCCGGGCTGATGTATGCCATCGGGCGCGTGCCCGGCATCGCCTTCAGCTGACGTGCGGGGTCGCGCGGCACCGTGCGGCATGCGACTTGCTGCTCCGCCTGCCATGCAGACGTCGCTCGAGCAGCCGGCCCCTCCGCTGCCCTCGTTCTTCGATCACTTCCCGGCTCCCTCGACCTCGCCCAAGCACGCGGCGCGATGGCGGAAGATCGCATTCTTGACCAGCCTCGCCGCCGTCCCGGCCGCTGCCGTGCTCGGCGGCATGGTCGGCGGGCGGCGGACTGCACTCCTCGCAGGTGGGCTCGCCGCGCTCGGCCTGGGTGCGCTGAGGTGGCAGCTCGCTCGGTGGTTCACCGAGACGCCGGCCTACCAGAAGGTGTCCCGCATCGGCGACATCGAGGTCCGCGAGTACCCACTGCGCATCGAGGCTCGCGCCGAGACCGACGCGACCGACTTCGAGGGCGCGCTCGCTCGCGGCTTCGGGCGGCTCGCCTGTTACATCTACGGCGCGAACACGGGTCACGAGGACCTCGAGGTGACCACGCCGATCCTCACGTCGATGCGCGATGGCGTCTATACGACGGCGTTCGTGATGCCGCCGCACCGCGCGATCTCGTCGCTGCCGCGCCCGGATGACGCGCGGATCGAGCTCCGCGAGGTCGCCGGCACCAAGCTCGCGGCGTTCCCGTTCCGCGGCCGCTTCACCCGCGACAACATCGAGCACCACGAGCGCCGCTTCCTGCGCGCGCTGCTCGATGCCGGCCTCGTCGCCCGCGGCAGCGTCGCGCTCGCGACCTACGACTCACCGATGACCGTCCCGCAGCTCCGCCGCAACGAGCTCTGGATCAACCTGATCTGACCTGGCCTGACCGCGAGCTGCCCGGATCACGCACGGCCGCGCGCGCTGCTCTGCGGCTTGCGCAGCTTCGCGATCGCCTTCGCGGTGCCCTTGCCGCTCGACGTCGGCGCTGCCTTCGCACCCGGCTTGGCCGTCGACTTCGACGCCGGCTTCGCCCTCGTCGTCGGCTTCGTGGCCAGCGGCTTCGCGGTCGCCTTGGCACCCGGCTTCCCCGGCGGCTTGCTCGCCTTCGCCGCCGGCGCGGGCGCGGGCTTCGTCGCGGGGACGGAGTGCAGCTTGGCCGCGGGCTTCGCGCTCGGCATCGCGGCCGTGGCTGCGGCCGACCCGCCACCCTGCTTCGGCACGCCCTTGGCCTCGTCGTAGCGCGCGAGAAACTGCTCGACCGAGACCTTGCGGATCGCCTCGCCGATCACGTCGAGCGCCAGCGCGTCGAGCTGCTTGAAGCGGACGCACGACTTGCCCATGTCCAGACGCTTGCCCGCCGCCGCGAACGCGTCGCGGAACCACTTGTCGAGGTTGGGATCGCCGTAGATGCTGGTCAGGTAGATCGCCATGTGGTTCTTCTGCGAACCGAGCGACGCCACCGCGAGCGGCTGACCGTTGTGCGTCTCGGGATACCGGGCGAGTGGGACGTACCACCCGATCATCCCGTACTGCATGCCCTCCTCGAAGCCGGCCGGGAGGTTGGCGTTGACGACCTCGCGCACCCGCGAGATCGCGTCGCGGCGATCCGCGGGCAACGAGGCGAGGTAGTCCTCGATCGTGGGGGCGGCAGCCACCGGTTCGGGGGTCGCGTCATCCGTGGGGGCAGCGGTAGGGGCATCGCTCGAGCGCATGGAGCGCACCTTACCGCTGTTCGTGCCGCAGATTCACGTGCGGGTCGCGCGGTCGTCGCGCTCGACGCGGGGCGCCGGCTTGTTCAGCTCGCGGGGCTTGGGACGCACCCGAGCGCGCTCGGCCGACCGGGGCGCGGCGTGGCGGTGGTCACGGCCGGCCCCACCGTCGGCTGCCGTGCGCGACTCGGTGTGACGGCCACGCACGCTCCCGATCTCGGAGGACCGGCGCGGTGACGCCTCGCCGGGCCACCACCCGGCCTGGCACGCCAGATGCTGGGTTGACGTGCGGAGGACTTACCAGGTCATGAAACCAACCATCATCTCTGCACTGATCGCGGGTGCCCTCGCGGCCGGCTGCGCGGGTACGGGGACGGTCGGGTATCACGGCACCGTGACGGCCACGACCCCCGACCTCGTCTACGTCAGCCCCGGCGTCCAGGTCATCGCGGATTACGACGAGCCGATCTTCTACTCGGACAACTACTACTGGCGCCACGACGGCGGCACCTGGTACCGGTCCAGCTACTACACCGGGGGCTGGGTCCATGCCCGCCCGCCGCGCGCGGTGCTGACGATCGACCGACCGTACGCGTATGCGCGCTACCGGCCCCGGGGCTACGTCGCGCGGAACCGCCCGGTCCACCGCGATCAGCGCCCGGTCTACCGCGACCAGCGGCCGGTCAATCGCGACCACCGCCAGCCGGTGTACCGGCAGGGGCCGACGCAGGTCGCGCCGCGCACCGCGCCGGTCGTTCGCGATCAGCGCCCGGTCTATCGGGACGGGCGCGACCGGCGCGACGACCGCAGTCGTCGTGACGATCGCGATCAGCGTGACGATCGAGATCGGGACGCGCGCGACGATCGCAACCGTCCGGTCGTGCGCGACCATCGCTAGCCGATCCGCGGCGTGGTACCGACGAACCCATGCGTCAGGCGCTCGTGGGTCTCGTCGCTCTCGTCGTGGTGGCCGCGTGCACGTCGGGTCGCGGCCGCACCGGCGCGCGCCCCCCGCTGGTGACCACCGGCGAGCAGTCGGGCTGGACGCGGACGGCTCGCTACGACGAGGCGATCCGGCTGTGTCGGGACTTCGCCGTCGCGTACGACGGCGTGCGCTGCGACGAGATCGGCCGGACCGTGCAGGATCGGCCCCTGCTCGCGCTGCGGATCGCCCGACGGCCCGGCCTGCCGGTGATCTACATCCAGGCCGGCATCCACGCCGGCGAGATCGAGGGCAAGGACGCCGGCTTCACGGTCCTGCGCGATCTGCTCGATGGCAAGGTCGCACCTGGCGCGCTCGACGCGGTCTCGGTGGTGTTCGTGCCCGTGGTGAACCCCGACGGCCACGAGCGGTTCGGTCCGAACCACCGCCCGAACCAGCGCGGCCCCGAGGAGATGGGGTTCCGCACCAACGCCGCGCGGCTCAACCTCAACCGCGACTTCATGAAGGCCGACGCGCCCGAGATGCAGGCCATCCTCGGCGTGCTGCGCGGCGCAGATCCCGTGCTGCTGATCGATCTGCACACGACCAACGGTGCGAAGTTCGAGCACGACATCAGCGTGATCACCGCGCCGTACGCGCCGCGCGGTGACCAGCTCGACGAGACCGCGCGCGCGCTGTCGGTGCACCTGCAGCAGCGGCTGACCGCGCTCGGGCACCTGCCGCTGCCGTTCTATCCCTCGTTCATCGACGCCGACAACCCGGCTTCCGGGTTCGAGCACGGCGAGGCGCCGCCGCGGTTCTCGCAGTACTACGCCGCGGCGCGTGCGCGACTCGGCATCCTCGTCGAGACCCACAGCTGGCGCACGTACCAGGAGCGAGTGGAGAGCACGTACCACACGCTGCAGGCGGTGTTCGAGGCCGCCGTCGGGCAGGCGCGGGGCTGGCGCGCGGTCGCCGACGCGGCGTCGCGCGCGGATGCGCAGCTCGCCGGCACCAGCGTCCCGCTGACGTGGAAGACCACGAAGACCGCGCGCGAGCTCGCGTTCCGCGGCTACGCCTACGAGCGGCGCACGTCCGAGCTGACGACGGGCACGTGGCTGGTCTACGACGAGCGCACGCCGCAGGTCTGGACGGTGCCGTACCTCGACGAGGTCGAGCCCGCGATCACCATCGCCGTGCCGCGCGCGGGCTACATCGTCGACGGCGGGTTCGCGCCCGTGGTCGCGAAGCTCCTCGCACATCACGGCATCACCTACGAACGGATCGTGCGCGAGCCGCGCCTGCCCGTCGAGGTCTACCGCGCTGCCAGGGCGACGTTCGGCGCGCCCTACGAGGGCCGCACGCGCGCGACGATCACGGGCGCGTGGGCTCCCGAGACCCGCACGCTCGAGCGCGGCGCGATCTACGTCCCGGTCGCGCAGCCGCTCGCGCGACTGGTCGTCCACCTGCTCGAACCGACGCTGCCCGACTCGCTCGCGCAGTGGGGGCACTTCAACACGGTGTTCGAGCGCAAGGAGTACATGGAGGCGTACGTCCTCGAGGAGGAGGCGCGGGCGATGCTCGCGCGCGATCCCGCGCTGCAGGCGGCGTTCGATGCCGCGGTCGCCGCGGACCCGGCGCTCGCGAAGAGCGCCGAGCTCCGGCGCGACTTCTTCTACCGGCGGCACCCCGCGTGGGACGAGCGCGTCAACCTGCTGCCGGTCTATCGCGTCGCGCAGCCGCCAGCGGTCGCACCGGCGGCTCGCTAGCTACCTGGTCGCGCGGCGCGCCGCGCGGTGCGGCGCGTCGAGCTCTAGAACGTGGCTAGAACTGCGGAACCGGCGCGCGCGTGTAGAACTGGTTCGCCGCGCGGCCCTTGGTGCGCTGCGTCGGATAGAACCTGTCGCCGAACACGAGGACGCCGTCCTGCGCGAGCTGCTCGCCCGCGAGCTCGAGGGCGCGCTCGTCGGCGCCCGACTGTGCGAGATCGAGCTCGGTGAGCACGGCCGACAGGTTCGAGTTGAGCCGGTACTCGGTGAGGCTCGGGCACGGCGCGGTGATGCAGCGGACGCCGTTGTCCTTGACGAGCAGCGCGACGCCCTCGGTGACGCCGGTCGGGCTGCGGGGGACCCACACCTCGGTGACGAACAGCGACGCGCCGCGGTCGGCGGCGTCGGGTGCGATGTCGCCCTTGAGGATCAGCTGCTCGCCGTTGCGCAGGCGGGCCTCGTAGCCGGCCGCGACCGACGCCGGCAGCCCGGTGCCCGACCAGTCGATCGAGTCGACGTAGCAGCGCGCGGCGCTCGAGCCGCGGCCGCAGATCGTCACCGAGCGATTCGGGCGCGACACGAAGAAGCCGCCGCAGCGCGCGTCAAAGCTGCACGCGCGGAGGTCCGGGTTGACGCTGAAGAACGTGAAGGCGGCGGCCGCATCGCCCTTGCCGGCCTCGCCATCGGCGGCGGTCTCCTCGGCGAGCTCGTCGATCGGACCTTCGGTGGAGCAGGCGGACACGAGGCCGAGCGAAAGGACGGCCGAGAACAGGGATGCGCGCAACATGGGATGGCTCCGGTAAGCGAAGGAAGCGGGTTTGATGCCGGACCGAAGTGCACGGCGGGTGCCTGGCGGCGACCACGCAGTTCTAACGACATGGGGTCACGGCAGCTGGCCAGGCCACTGGCCATGGCGACCGCGGACGCCCCGCGAATGACGCTGGCGTCGGGGTGCTCGGGTCCGGCTGTCCGAGGGTGTCCCACGGGGCGGTCGTGGAGAGGGCGTCCCTCGGGATCTCGCCATTGGTAGTGTGCAGCGATGGCCCGGCCTCTAGATCTAGCGTGCGGCGGTTGCGCTGGCGGCGGGCGGCCGCTAGAAGGGAGAGGTCACCCGGAGCATTCCGCCACCGAACACGACAACCCGACCATATCCATGCTGGTGCTGCCGTCGCCTCCTCTCGCGAGGATCGACGCGGCTGAAAAGGGAACCCGGTGCAAGGCCGGGACTGCCCCGCAGCGGTAAGCGAGAACGACCTCCACATCGAGCACTGACCTTCGCGGTCGGGAAGCGTGGACAGTAGGAGCCGGCAACGGCGCGCTCGCGAGTCCGAAGACCTGCCCGCACGGAAGCATCCGACACCTCGGGGGAGGTTGGCGCGCGGCGCGTTCGACGCGTCCGTCTTCCCCTTCGTGTCTTCACGTCCCGAAGGAGGATCTCGATGCAGACCGAACCCGTCAGCGACTCGCCGCCCGTCCCCACCGTGTCCGTAGTCGCGCCGCCGCCCGCGCCGCTCGCGCCGCCCACCACCGAGCGCCCTGCTCCGCAGACCACGATGCGGGTCACCAAGCGTGACGGTGCGCAGGAGGGTGTCGATCTCGACAAGATCGTCCGCGCCGTCAACCGCAGCTGCCTCGGGCTCCCCGAGGTCGATGCGATGCGGGTGGCGACCAAGACGATCAGCGGGCTCTACGATGGCGCGACCACGAGCGAGCTCGATCGGCTGTCGATCCAGACCGCGGCCTCGCTGATCACCGAGGAGCCGCAGTACAGCCGCCTCGCGGCGCGGCTGCTCGCGACCTACATCGACAAGGAGGTCCGCACCCAGGAGATCCACGCGTTCAGCCAGTCGATCGCGACCGGGCACCGGCTCGGGCTCGTGAACGCGCGCCTCGCTCGCCTGGTCGCCACCAGCGCGCGCAAGCTCAACGACGCGATCGTCCCCGAGCGCGACCACGAGCTCGAGTACTTCGGGCTGCGCACGGTGTACGACCGCTACCTGCTCCGGCATCCGGAGACCCGGCTCGTCATCGAGACGCCGCAGCAGTTCTTCCTGCGCATCGCCTGCGCGCTCACCGAGACGATGCCGGAGACGCTCGAGCTCTACCGGCTGCTGTCATCGCTCGAGTACCTGCCGAGCTCGCCGACGCTGTTCAACGCGGGCACGTCGCACGAGCAGCTCTCGAGCTGCTTCCTGCTCGACTCGCCGGCCGACCACCTCGAGGCGATCTACCAGCAGTACACCGACGTCGCGCTGCTCTCGAAGTTCTCCGGCGGGATCGGGCTCGCGTACCACCGCGTGCGCTCGCGCGGCTCGCTGATCGAGAGCACGAACGGGCACTCCAACGGCATCGTGCCGTGGCTCAAGACGCTCGACGCCTCGGTCGCGGCGGTCAACCAAGGCGGCAAGCGCAAGGGCGCCGCGTGCGTCTACCTCGAGCCGTGGCACGCCGACATCGAAGGCTTCCTCGAGCTCCGCGACAGCACCGGCGACGACGCGAGCCGCACTCACAACCTGAACCTCGCGAACTGGATTCCTGATCTGTTCATGCGCCGCGTCGAGGCGGATGGCGAGTGGAGCCTGTTCGATCCGAAGCGCGTGCCGGAGCTGCCGGATCTGTGGGGCCCGGCGTTCGACGCAGCCTACGAGGCCGCCGAGGCCGCGGGCCTCGCCGCGAAGACGATGAAGGCGCGCGACCTCTACGCGCGGATGCTGCGCACGCTCGCCCAGACCGGTAACGGCTGGATCACGTTCAAGGACGCGGCGAACCGCGCGTGCAACCAGACCGCCCTGCCCGGCCGGACCGTGCACCTGTCGAACCTGTGCACCGAGATCATCGAGGTCACCTCGGCCGACGAGGCCGCGGTGTGCAACCTCGGGTCGATCAACCTCGGGCGCCACATCGTCGACGGCGCCCTCGACTTCGCCAAGCTCGCGCGCACGGTCCGGACCGCGGTGCGCCAGCTGGATCGAGTGATCGACCTCAACTACTACCCGATCCCGTCGACCCAGCGCTCGAACGTCCGCTGGCGCCCGGTCGGGCTCGGCGTGATGGGCCTCCAGGATGTGTTCTTCCAGCTCGGCTGGCCCTTCGACGCCCCCGAGGCCCGCGCGCTCTCGCGGCGGATCGCCGAGGAGATCTACTTCCACGCGCTGACGGCCTCGGTCGAGCTCGCGCGCGACCACGGCAGTCACCCGGCGTTCGCCGAGACCCGCGCGGCCCGCGGCGAGCTCCAGTTCGACGCCTGGGGCGTCACGCCCACCGAGCCCGCTCGCTGGGACGCGCTGCGCGCCGAGCTCCGCGAGGTCGGGCTGCGCAACTCGCTGCTGATCGCGATCGCGCCGACCGCGACGATCGCATCGATCGCGGGCTGCTACGAGTGCATCGAGCCGCAGGTCTCGAACCTGTTCAAGCGCGAGACGCTGTCGGGCGACTTCATCCAGATCAACCGCTACCTCGTCGACGCGCTCAAGCAGCTCGGGCTGTGGACCGAGGCCACGCGGGCGCGGCTGATCCGCGCCGAGGGGTCCGTGCAGGGCCTGACCGAGCTGCCCGCCGAGCTCCGCGCGAGGTTCCGCACGGTCTGGGAGGTCCCGATGCGCTCGCTGATCGACATGGCGGCGGACCGCGGCGCCTTCATCGATCAGAGCCAGTCGCTGAACCTGTTCGTCGAGAGCCCCACCATCGGTGCGCTGTCCGCGATGTACTTCCATGCCTGGAAGCGCGGGCTGAAGACGACGTACTACCTGCGCTCGCGGCCCGCGACGCGGATCGCGAAGACCACGGTCGAGCTGCCCGCCGTCGATGATCGGGGACGCGACGCCGCGGCCCTCGCATGCTCCCTCGAGAACCCCGGCAGCTGCGAGGCGTGCCAGTGACCGCCTCGATCCTGACGCCCGTGCTCGCCGAGGGCAGCGCGCCGACCGCTTCGAGCACCCTGCGCCCCGCCCGCCTGCTCGATCCCGGGATGTGCCTGTCACTGCGCCCGATGGCGTACCCGGCGTTCTTCGACATGTACCGCGCGGCGATCAAGAACACGTGGACCGTCGAGGAGGTCGACTTCGGGACCGACGTCGCCGACCTCGCGCGGATGTCGCCCGCCGAGCGCCACCTCATCCAGCGGCTCGTCGCGTTCTTCGCGACGGGCGACTCGATCGTGGCCAACAACCTCGTGCTCAACCTGTACAAGCACCTCAACGCCCCGGAGGCGCGGATGTACCTGTCGCGGCAGCTCTACGAGGAAGCGCTCCACGTGCAGTTCTACCTGACGCTGCTCGACACCTACGTCCCCGATCATGCGGAGCGCCAGCGCGCGTTCGAGGCCGTCGAGACGATCCCGTCGATCCGCACGAAGGCGGCGTTCTGCCAGCGCTGGATCGACTCGATCCAGCAGCTCGACCGGCTCGCCACCCCGGCGGATCGCCGGCAGTTCCTGCTGAACCTCATCTGCTTCGCCGCCTGCATCGAGGGGCTGTTCTTCTTCGGCGCGTTCGCCTACGTCTACTTCCTGCGCTCGAGGGGCCTGCTGCACGGGCTCGCCGCCGGCACGAACTGGGTGTTCCGCGACGAGAGCGCGCACATGGCGTTCGCGTTCGAGGTGGTCGCGACGGTGCGCCGCGAGGAGCCCGCGCTGTTCGACGCCGCACTCGAGGCCGACATCCGCGCGATGCTCGACGAGGCGATCGCCTGCGAGACCGAGTTCGCGGCGGATCTGCTCGCCGGTGGCATCGCCGGCCTCGCGGTCGGCGAGCTCCGCGCGTACCTCGAGTACTGCGCCGACCAGCGCCTCACGACGCTCGGGCTCGCGAAGCAGTACGGCGCGAAGAACCCGTTCGGCTTCCTCGCACTGCAGGACGTCCAGGAGGTCACGAACTTCTTCGAGCGCCGGGTCTCGGCCTACCAGGTCGGGGTCGAGGGCGAGGTCGCGCTCGACGCCGCGTTCTGACTCAGCTGACGCGCAGGACGATCTTGCCGAACCCCGCGTTGCTCGCCATCCGCGCGTGCGCGGCGCCGGCCTCCTCGAGCGGCATCACGCAGTCGATCACCGGCGCGAGCTTGCCGCGCGCGAGCAGCGGCACGACCTGGCTCTCGAACGTGCGCATCACCGCGAGCTTCTCCTCGAGGGGCCGGGACCGCAGCTGGGTCCCGAAGATCCGCGCGCGCTTGCGCAGCACGAGGCCGAGATCGAGCTCGTGGCGAACGCCCGCCATCAGGCCGACCAGCACGATCCGCCCCAGGGGCCGCAGGCAGCGCAGATCCTCGTCGACGTAGCCGCCGCCCACGAGCTCGAGGATCACCGCGGGCTCGGCGACCGCGCGCACGGCCTCGGCGAACCGGCCGCCCGCGACCACCACGCCGGCGTCCATCCCGAGGGCCTTCGCACGCTCGAGCTTGGCGGGCGTCCGCGCGGTGCCGATCACGAAGGCGCCGAGTGCGCGGCCGAGCTGGGCGGCCGCGGTGCCAACGCCGCTGCCGATCGCGTGGACGAGCAGCACCTCGCCCGCGGTGAGGTGAGCCTGCCCGACGATCGCATCGTGGGCCGTGATGAACGCCTCGGGGATCGCGGCGGCCTCCTCGAACCCGAGGCCGTCGGGGATCTTGGCGAGCGCGCGCTCGTGGGTGACGACCGCCTCGGCGTAGCTCCCGCCACCGACCAGCCCGAACACGCGATCCCCGACCGCGAGGCGCTCGACGCCTTCGCCGACGGCGTCGACCTCTCCCGCGAGCTCGAGGCCTGGGATATCGGCGGGCGCATCCGACGGTGCCGGATACGCCCCCATGCGTTGCAGCAGATCGGCGCGGTTGACGGCGGTCGCGCGGATGCGGACGCGGACCTCACCGCGCGCGGGGACGGGGAGCGGTCGGTCGACGATGGCGAGGACGTCGGGGCCGCCGGGCTTCGTGATGGAGATCGCGCGCATCGTGCGGGGACTATCCCGCACGCACCGCGTCGATCACCAGCCACCCGGGCGCCGACCGGCGTCGTGACCCGGTGCGACGCGCTCCAGCTCGCCGGCAGTAGACGACAGCGCCCGCGTCGAGGCCACCAGGTGCTGCAACGTCGCCAGGCTGATCGGCTTGGTCAGGTGATCATCGAAGCCGGCCGCGAGCGCGCGCTCGCGATCCTCGGCCTGACCATACCCGGTGAGGGCGACGAGCCGGGGCACGTGGATCGACGCCGCCCGGGCGCGCCGCACGACCTCGTAGCCATCGAGGCCCGGTAGCCCGAGGTCGACGAGGGCGAGCTCGAAGCCATCATGAAGCAGCTGCTCGAGGCCGCTCGGGCCGTCGATCGCCGTGATCACCTCGCAGCCGAGGTCGATCAGCAGCTCGCTCACCATCTCGAGCAGATCCGCGTTGTCCTCGACGATCAGCACCCGCATGCCGGGGCGGATGGCCCGCTCCTCGGCGACCGCCGCCACCGGAACACTCACGCCGTCGCCCAGCGGCAGGTCGACGCGGAAGCAGCTGCCGGTCCCGACGCCGTCGGAGCGCGCCGTCACCGCGCCGCCGTGGAGCTCCACGAGCGACTTGACGACGGTGAGCCCGATGCCGAGGCCGCCCTGCGAGCGGGCGAGGCTCGCATCCGCCTGCGCGAACAGATCGAACACGCGCGGCAGCATGTCGGGCGCGATGCCGATGCCCTGATCGGCGACCTCGACGATGCAGCGCTGGTCCGCGATCCGGCTCGTGATCTCGATCCTGCTGCGCTCGGGCGAGTACTTGATCGCATTCGAGATCAGGTTGCTGAAGATCTCCTCGAGCCGGTCCGCGTCACCGTCGACCACCGGATGGCGCGCCGACGTCGACAGCTCGAGCACGGTGCCGCGCGGCTGCGCGATCAGCTCGGCCTGCTGCACGCAGCGCGCGAGCACGGCATCGAGATCGAGGCGGCGGCGCTGCAGCGTGAGCTTGCCCGTGGTCACCCGCGTGACGTCGAGCAGATCGTCGACGAGCCGCGCGAGGTGGTGCGCCTGCCGGTCGAGGATCTCGCGAGGCCGGACGCCGGTGCCCGCGCAGTCGCGGTGCAGCGCCTCGACGGCGAGCACCATCGCGGCGAGCGGGTTGCGCAGCTCGTGCCCGAGCATCGCGAGGAACTCGTCACGCCGGCGGATCGCGGCGCGGGCCTCGTACTGGCGGCGGCGACCGCGCAGCGCGGCGACCACGGCGCTGATCAGCGTACGGCTCTGCACCGGCCGCTCGAGGACCGTGACGTTGCCGAACACGCGGGCCGCGCTGATCGCATCGGACACGCCGCCGGAGCCGCGCGGCGCGAACATCACGACCGGGAAGTCCGACCAGGCGGGCTGCTTCGCGAACGCCTCGACGAGCGTCTGGCGGGGCTCGGGCAGGAGCGCCTCCTCCGTGAGCACGACGCAGCCGGCCGATGCGACCGCGGCGGCGACATCGCACGCGTTCGAGCAGGCGACCGCCGCCAACCCGTTCCGTTCGAGAAGATGCGCGGCCAGCGAGGAGTCACGTCCGCGGGGCGTCCAGACCAGCACGCGGAGCTCGTCGTCGGTCGAGCTCATCGCTTGCTGAGATCTCCTGACTTGCCGACATACCTCGGCACACCCGTCAAGACCCCCTCGAAGTCGGTCAGCGGCTTGCCGACCGTGATGCCACCCGCGCCGAGCTGGAGCTCGCGGATCGTGTTCTCGTGCATGCCGCTGCGCTTCTTGACGACCGAGATCGCCTTGCGGATCCGGCCCTCGGCCTCGAAGTAGCGGAGCAGCAGCACGGTGTCGGCGAGGTAGCTGACGTCGGTCGGCGACTTCATGCTGCCGACCAGGCCGTGCTGCGCCATCACCACGATCGAGGTCACGCCGAGGTGGCCGAGGTAGCCGACCATCTCGTGCATCTGGATCGTCAGCAGCTTCTCGTCGGGGACCGAGTGCAGGTAG
Source organism: Myxococcota bacterium (assembly GCA_030857245.1). Classification (GTDB taxonomy): domain Bacteria; phylum Myxococcota_A; class Polyangia; order Haliangiales; family Haliangiaceae; genus JABFXX01. The sequence goes on along the minus strand of JALZOI010000048.1, from coordinate 7,186 downwards.
CCGTTGAGGCTGTCGATCACGACGAGCTTCGCGCACTTCGTCTCGACGCAGCTCCGCACCGTGTGCGCGAACTCGCCGGGGCTCATCTCGGCGGGATCGATCACCTGGATCGCGATCGAGCCGTTCTCGAGGTGCTTGTCGAGCGGGATGCCAAGCGCGCGGGCGCGCTGCTTGAGCGTGGCGAGCCGCTCGTCGAAGGCGAACACCACGGCGTGGTCGCCCCTCTCGGCGGCGGCGACCGCGTACTGCATCGCGACCGCCGACTTGCCCGCACCCGCCGGTCCCATGATCAGCGTGCTGGTCCCTCGATCGAGGCCGCCGCCGAGCAGCTGATCGAGCGGCCCCACGCCGCTCGACAGCTGGGTCAGGTCGAAAGTGTCGCGGTGCTCGGCGGCGATCAGCCGCGGGAACACCGCGAGCCCGCCGGTGCGGATCGCGAAGTCATGCCGGCCGCCGCGGAACTTGATGCCCCGCAGCTTCTGGACGCGGAGCTGGCGCTGGGCCTCGCCGTACACCGGCGCGACCTGCTCGAGCATGATCACGCCGTGCGCGAGGCTCTGGAGCTGGAGGTCGGTGGGCTCGGAGGTCCGATCATCGAGCAGCATGACCGTCGACTTCTTGCCGACGAAGTACTGCTTGAGGCTCAGGATCTGGCGGCGGTAGCGGAGCGCACTCTGCGCGAGCAAGCGCAGCTCGGAGAGCGAGTCGAACACGACGCGCTGCGGCTGCACGCGCTCGACGTGCCCCAGCAGGATCCGCGTGGTCTCGTGGAGCTCGACCTCGGCCGGCTCGAACAGCGTGTTGTCGTCGAGGCCGGAGTACTGCTCGACCGCCGACAGCTCGACGAGGTCGATGCCGTCGAGCGACCAGCCGTGGGAGGCCGCGACTTCCCGGATCTCGGCGGTGGTCTCCGACAGGGTGACATAGAGGCAGCGCTCGCCCGACTCCACGCCATCGATCAGGAACTGCAGCCCGAAGGTCGTCTTGCCGACGCCGGGGTCGCCCTGGACGAGGTAGATGCGGTCGCGCGGCAGCCCACCACGGGCACGGGGATTTGAGGACCGTAGCCAATGATCGTCAACGCGTCCGTTAGATGGCGGTGAGCATCGCGCCGTCGAAGCCGAGCGTCCGCGCGTCACCGCGCGTCGCCGCACGTCAGCCGTTCTCGCCGCCGCTACGGGCTGTCTGCGAGCTCGCCGCCCGCGGGCCTGGTTCGTACTAGTTGAGCGCGACGATGGCGGCGTTGAGTGCGGTCGCGAAGCTGACCCACAGCGCGAGCGGCACGGTCAGCGCCGCGGCGACCCGGGAGACCCGCGCGTAGGTCGCGATCATCGCGACCACCGCCGCGAGGATCGCGACGATGACGACGAGCGCGGCCGCGTACTGGTGGAGCGCGAAGAACACCGGCGACCACGAGGCGTTGAGCGCGAGCTGGATCGCGAACACGCCGAGCGCGAGCCGCCGGCGCGGCCCCGGTGGGCTGCGCCACACCAGGTACGTCGCGATCCCCATCAGGGTGTAGAGCGACGTCCACACCGGTGCGAACAGCCACGACGGCGGCGCCCAGCTGGGCTGCACGAGGGCCTCGTACGTGGGCTGCTCGCGCCCGGGCAGCGAGCTGAGGAAGCCGACGGCATTGCACAGCACGATCAGCCCCAGGCCCACGAGCCAGCGCCACGGGGTGGCGCGCGTGGGTGCTCGTTCGATCACGCGCATGGTCACGATCTCCTGTGATGCAGCGACCGAGCCGGCCGATACGGACCGCAGCGGCCGGGATTGGGTAAGATGCGCGAGCGATGGAAGCGTTCGTTCAGGGCTGGGGGCTGACGCTCGCGATGTGTGCGTTCATCGCGATCGTGTTCGTGGCCGGTGCGCTCCACGTCTATCGCGAGCTCGCGTGGGTCCGCGCGCTGACCGATCACCTCGGGGACGAGCTGGTCGCCGACGAGCCCGGCAGCAAGTCCACCGCCTCGCTCCAGGTCCACGAGATCCGCGACGAGTCCCACGCGGTCCTCCACGCGAAGGACCCCGCGTGGGCGCAGAAGCAGGTCCGGACCTGGCAGATGCGCGCGAACCGCCTCGAGGCCGCGCTCGCGTTCTGGACCGATCTGCTGCGCCAGCTCGGGCTCCTCGGCACCGTCGTCGGGATCGGGCTCTCGCTCGCGTATACCGGCACCGATGTCGAGCGCCTGCTCGGGCCGCTCGCCCTCGCGGTGTGGACGACGATCACCGGCCTGACGTGCAGCATCGCGCTCTCGGCGTGCTTCGCGATGCGGCTCACCGCGTGGGTCGACGCCTGCGAGAAGCACCTCGAGGTCTGGGACGCGCGCCGGCTCGCGCTGCGCGAGGTGTCATGAGGCCGCGGCCACGCCGGCACGTCCGCTACACGCCGGACCTCACGTCGCTGCTCGACGTGCTGTTCATCATCGTGTTCGTCGCGCTGATCCGCTCGGCGGCCGCGCAGGAGCTCGTCGCGCAGGCAGCGACGAAGGTGCCGCCGCAGCCCGTCGTCATCCCGCCCTCGCCCGAGGTCGCGGCGCTGCGCACCCGCGCGCTCGCGAACCTCGAGGCCAACCTCGAGAGCCGGGCCCCGCTCGTGGTCCGGGTCTCCGCCGCGGGGACCATCGAGGCGCTCGAGGTCGGAGGCGAGCGCCGAGCGCTCGACGTGCCGCTGCTCGAGCACAGCGCCGATCCCGATGCCGCGATCGCGTACCTCGGCGACCGCTCCGCCGAGCTGCGCGTGTGTCGGATCGCGGCGAGCCAGCTCGGGCTCCCCGATCTCGCGCAGCACCTGGTGATCATCGCGCCCGCGCTCCCGCTCGCGGAGCTGCGGCGCGCCCTGCACCGCGGCTTGCACGAAGATCTGGTGCGCTGCTTCGCCGAGCAGGGCGGCGTCGCGACCATCGTCGATCCCGCGACCGTGATGACTCCCGAGCTCCCAGAACCGCCGGTGCCCACCCCATGACCGACCGCAGAATCGATCCCGCTACCGACCGCACGTTCGCGCGCGATGTGGCGCGCCAGCTCGAGGTCCGGCGCCGCCGTCGCCGCCTCCTCACGTTGTTGCTCCTGCTCGGCGCGCTGATCGCCGCCGCGATGTACCTGCGCTGCGGCGGCTGGGGCCTCGGCGGTCGCGGCGAGGGCTCGGGCGCTGGATCGGGCGCGGGCTCGGGCCCCGGCTCGGTCGTCGAACCCGCGGTCGACGCCGGCCCGGTGCGCTGCGCGGTCCGCGTGACCTCCGAGGGCATGACCGTCGGCGGGACCAAGGCCACGCTCGACGAGGTCGTGACCGCCTGCAAGGCCACCACGGGCGCCGAGGTGCTGATCACCGGCGATGCCCGCCAGGGCGACTGGGATGATCTCCGGACCGCGTTCGACGCGGCGGGCATCGTGTATCTCACCCGCGAGCCGCGCGGCGTGGCGCCCATCGACGCCGGGATCTGACGTACCTCCGCGCATCTCCACGCATACTCATCCATCGACTCGGTCCGCCGAGCGATCGCGCACGTCGTCTCGGCGACCGGCGCTCACCGTGGCGCGATGGCTCGATCCGAGCACGTCAGGCACCGGCTTAGCTTGCGCTCGTTCTTGCAGGTCCACCTCGCGCGATGTCTCCGGGCCCCCTCACCACCGTCGAGCGCGGCGGCCGCGCGGCCGTCATCCGCCTGCACGGCGACCTTGTCGTGGCGACCTCGCAAAATCTCCACGCCCAGCTCCGGGCGGTAGGGAAACGTCGCGACGTCAAGAGCGTGACGCTCGACTTCGCGGGCGCCGGCCGCGTCGATTCTTCGGGGATCGCCGCCATCTCGCTGCTCCGCCGCCGGCTCCGCAAGGCCGGCAAGAAGCTCGAGATGAAGGGACTGGCCGACCACCACAAGCTGGCGCTCGAGCTGATGCCCGCGCCCGAGGATCATCCGCCCGACGCGGCGGAGGTCGTCGGCGGCCTCGAGCTGCTCGGCGCCGGCATGCTCGGCGCCGCGACCGGCGCCCGCGAGTTGATCGGCCTGATCTGGGAGACGCTGCGCCAGACCTTCCTCGTCCTCATCGGCCGCAAGAAGCTGCCCGCTGGCTCGCTCGCGACCCAGATCTCGGCGATGGGCGTCGACGGCATCTTCATCGTCGCCCTGCTGACCTTCCTGCTCGGGATGACGATGGCGTTCCAGGGCGCCGTCCAGCTCGAGCAGTTCGGGGCCGGCGTGTTCGTGGCCGACATGATCGGCATGTCGATGGTCCGCGAGCTCGCGCCGCTGATGACCGCGGTCATCCTGACCGGCCGCACCGGCGCGGCGATCGCCGCCGAGCTCGGCACGATGCGCGTCCGCTCCGAGATCGATGCGCTGTCGACGATGGGCGTCAACCCGGTGCGCTTCCTGATCGTGCCGCGGATCATCGCGATCACGCTCGTCGTCCCCGCGCTCTCGCTGATGGGCATGTTCGTCGGGATGTTCGGCGGCATGGTCGTCGCCTGGTTCGCGCTCGACCTCTCGTTCGTCACGTTCTGGCAGCGCATGGTCGAGCGCGTCGCTCTGCTCGACTTCCTGCAGGGCCTCGGCAAGAGCCTCGTGTTCGCGTGGATCATCGGCTTCGCGGGCAGCCACCTCGGCATGCGCGCCCGCGGCGATGCCTCGAGCGTCGGCTCGGCGACCACGCGCACCGTCGTCACCAGCATCTTCTTCATCATCCTCGTCGACGCCGTCTTCGCGACCGTCGCGACGCTCCTGAGGTACGGATGACGGTCCCACTCGTCGAGTGTCGCAACCTCTCGATCGGCTACGACGGCAAGCCCGTCCTCGCGGGCATCAACCTGACGATCGGCGCCGGCGAGATCGTCGTGCTGCTCGGCGGCTCGGGCTGTGGCAAGTCGACGCTGCTGCGGACGATCATCGGCCTGCACGAGCCGCTCGCCGGCGAGGTGCTGCTGTTCGGCGAGTCGCTCTACGACCTGCCCCTCGACGAGCGCTACACGCTGCTCAAGCGCACCGGCACCGCGTTCCAGCAGGACGCGCTGTTCGGGTCGATGACGGTCGGTGACAACGTCGCCCTGCCGCTCCACGAGCTGACCTCGCTGCCCGAGTCCGTGATCCGCGAGATGGTGCGGATGCGGCTCGAGATGGTCGGCCTCCCCGGCGTCGAGCCCCGCGAGCCCAACAGCCTGTCGGGCGGCCAGCGCAAGCGGGCATCGCTCGCCCGCGCCTCGATCATCGACCCGGAGATCCTGTTCTGCGACGAGCCCTCGGCGGGCCTCGATCCCGCGGTCGCGGCGACCATCGACGAGACGCTGCTGCGCTTCAAGTCGGCGATCGGCAGCTCGCTCGTGGTCGTGACGCACGAGCTGCCCAGCATCGAGACGATCGCGGATCGCGCGCTGATGTTCGCCAACGGTACGATCCACGCGGCCGGCACGATCGACGAGCTCAAGAGCAGCAAGGACGAGCACGTCTACAACTTCTTCCACCGCATCGCCGAGCACCACCCCGGTGCTGGCGCCCCGGCGAGGTGACCATGACGACCAAGACACAGAAGATTCGCGTCGGGCTGTTCGCGGCGATCACGGCGGCCCTGATCGTGGTGGTCGTCGTCTCGTTCGCGGGCATCCGGTTCTGGGAGAGCCGCGACGAGTACCGCATCGTGTTCAACGGCAGCGTGATGGGGCTCCAGGAAGGCGCGCACGTCTTCCTCAACGGCATCCGGGTCGGCACCGTCGAGAACATCGACGTGGCTCCCGAGGATCTTCGCAAGGTGGTCGTCAAGATCAAGCTCCGTCAGAACACGCCGGTCCACACCGACACCCAGGCGATGCTGCAGCTCGCCGGCATCACCGGCCTCAAGGTCATCGATCTCCGCGACGGCACGCTCGCGTCGCCGCGCCTCGCGAAGGGCGGCACGATCGCGCAGGGCGAGACCATCCTCGACAAGCTCGAGGAGCAGGCGAAGACGCTCGCCGATCAGACGGTGGAGCTGATGAGCCGCGCCAACGAGATGATGGCCCGCTCCAGCCAGATCATCGAGAACCTCGTCGCGGTCACGGATCCACAGAAGTTCCAGGGCATGGAGGAGATCGTCGCGCAGGCCAAGATCACCGCCGCGAACCTCGCCGCGGCGAGTAATCTCTTGAAGGGGATGGTCACGGAGAACCGCACCGCGCTGCGGTCGTCGATCGCGGCCGTCGAGGAGACCGCGCGCAACGCGTCCGCGATGCTCGACGGCAAGGTCGCCGGCCTCGTCACGAACGCCGGCTCCTTCATGGCGCGCCTCGACAACCTGGTCAGCGCCAATGAAGGCGCGGTGCGGTCCGCCGTGTTCGATCTCCGGCAGGCCAGCCGCAGCTTCAAGGAGCTCGCGCGCGAGGTCCGCCAGAAGCCGTCTCGCCTGTTCTTCTCGAGTGCACCGTCTGAGAGGAAGTTGCCATGAAGTCCCTGCTCGCCCTCGCTGCCGCGCTCACGTTCACCTCGGTCGCCGGGTGCGGCGGCAAGGTCCCCGAGACCCGCTACTACCAGCTCGCCCCGCCAACCGGGGCGACCCGCACGGGCGAGGCGATCCTCGTGCTCGAGTCGATGTCGACCGACGCGGCCTACGACGACGAGCGCATCGTCTATCGCACGACGCCGTACCGCCTCGACTACTATCAGTACCATCGGTGGAGCTCGTCCCCGGGCGTGATGATCGGCAACTACCTCGAGCAGGCGCTCGAGAAGAGCGGCCGGTTTCGCGCCGTGGTCCGCGAGGTCACCGACCAGGCGCCGGTCACGCTGAGTGGCCGGGTCGTCGCGATCGAGGAGGTCGATGTCTCGAAGGGCCGCTGGCTCGGCCGCATCGTCCTCGAGCTCACGCTCGCCGAGGCGAGGACCGGCAAGGTGCTGTGGTCCGAGCAGTTCGAGGAGACCGAGCCGCTCGCGAACCAGGACCCCGAGGGCCTGGCCCACGCACTCTCGAAGATCATGGGCCGCATCGCCTCGCGGGCGGCTCCGATGATCGCGGATCACGCTGACCAGCAGGCGCGGCTCAACGCCGAGCCGCCCGCGGTGGCGCGGATGCCGGCGCGCTAGCTTCAGCTCTGGCGCGCCGTTCTCATCCCCGATGCTGAGCCCTGTCGTGATGCGTGCGCGGCGTGCGCACGGCGAAGCGAGAGCACGCGACCACCGGGGCGGCCCTCGGCGCTCATGCGTGCTCGGCCGACGGGCGGGCG
>JALZOI010000444.1 GCA_030857245.1 Myxococcota bacterium | reverse complement strand
AGCGTCACCTGGAGTGCGGCGAGCCCGCGCGGCAGGGCGGGCGCGCCGGTCAGCAGCTCGTACAGGATGCAGCCGAGGCTGAACACGTCCGCGCGGGTGTCGACGTCCTCGCCGCGCGCCTGCTCGGGAGCCAGGTAGCCGGGCGTCCCGAGCAGCGCGCCGACCGCGGTCTGGCCAGGCTCGTGCTCACCCGAGAGCGGCCGCACCGACGAGATCGGGGCCGCATCCGCGACGATCCGTGCGAGCCCCCAGTCGAGCACGTACGCCTCGCCGAAGTCGCCGAGCATGATGTTGGCGGGCTTGAGATCGCGATGCACGACGCCCCGGGTGTGCGCGAACTCGATGGCGAGGCACACGTCGGTCAGCCGGGTCAGCAACAGGCGGCGCGGCCAGCGGGTCGCAGCGTCGGGCTCCCCGGCGGCGCGCGCGGTGATGACGTCGGCCAGCGTGATGCCGGCGAGGCGCTTCATGACGAAGTACGGGTGGCCCTCGCGGTTGATGCCGAGGTCGTGGACCGGGACGATCGCCGGGTGCTCGAGCGCGCCCTGGACCCGGGCCTCGCGCAGGAAGCGCGCGACGGTGTCGCGATCCGAGTGCCCGCCGCGCATCAGCTTGATCGCGACCTCCCGGTCGATCCGGGCGTCGCGCGCCAGCCGGACCTCGCCCATGCCCCCGCGGCCGAGCACGGGGCCGAGGTCGTAGCGCTCGGCGAGGTCCGCCTCCGAGGTCCTCGGAGCCCCAGCGCTGGGCGAGAGCGTGCCGCCCGTGTCGGGCAAGGTGACGTCGTCCTCGTGCACCGAATAGATCGTAGCGCGTCGGGATCGGCGATACTGGGACTCGATGGCAGTACAGAACATCCCGGTAGTCGATCTGCGCGACTGGGAGGCGGGCGGCGAGGCACGACAGCGGTTCGTGCGGACGGTGGGCGAGTCCCTCGCCGACATCGGCTTCTTCGCCGTGAACCATCACGGCATCCCCGACGAGCTCACGCAGCGAGCCTACGAGGTCGCGCGCGCGTTCTTCCACCTCCCGCTCGAGGCCAAGGCGCGCTACCGGGACCCCGTGAAGAAGGGGCAGCGCGGCTTCACCGGCTTCGGCACCGAGCACGCGAAGGACTCCCAGGCACCCGACCTCAAGGAGTTCTGGCAGGTCGGCCGCCCCGACGTCCCCGACGATCATCCGGTGCACCGGCTGTTCGGCCCGAACGTGTGGCCGACGGAGCTGCCCGACTTCGGGCCGACGCTCATCGAGCTCTACCGCCGGCTCGAGCGCCTCGGCGGCGTGCTGCTCGAGGCCTGCGCCGAGCACATCGGCGAGTCCACGCAGCGGTTCCGCGAGCTCGCCGTCGACAGCGACACGATCGTGCGCGTCCTCTATTACCCGCCGGTCGCCCCCGATGTCCCGGCCGGCGCGGTGCGCTCCGCCGCGCACGAGGACATCAATCTGATCACGCTGCTGTCGGGTGCGACCTCCGAAGGTCTCGAGCTCAAGCGCCACGACGGCACGTGGATGCCCGTCCACACCGGCTTCGACACCATCGTGGTCGACGCCGGCGACATGCTGCAGAACCTGACGAACGGGCTCTACAAGAGCACCACCCACCGCGTGGTCAACCCGGCCGATGCGTCGAGCGAGCGGTTCTCGATGCCATGCTTCGTGCACGCGCGCTCCGAGGTCGACCTGACGCCGCTCCCCTCGTGCGTCGCGCGCACGGGCGGCGTGGCGAAGTATCCGCAGATCACCGCCGGCGAGTACCTGATCGCGCGCCTGCGCGAGATCGGCCTCGGCTAGGCCGCCGCTGAGACCTCGACGGCTCCTTCGCCACACCCGCCGTCAGCAGGCGTGAGATCGAGCACGACCCCGGGCACGTCTTCCGGCTCCACCGCGGGCAGCGGCCGCGATACGCTGCCGGCCATGCGTCAGCTCCTCGTCGTGCTCTCGGTGGTCGGCGGCCTCGGTGGCCTCGCGGGAGACGCGCTCGCCAACGGGCGCGCGCCCCAGACCTCCACGATCAACTTCCGGAAGGGGATGGAGACCGAGATCGCGGCGGGCATGACCTTCGGCCTGCTGATCTCGAAGGACAACGGCGCGACGTGGCGCTGGATCTGCGAGGACGCGCTGCCGTACGGCGGGATGTACGATCCGGACTACATCTACACGTCGACGGGCACGCTGCTCGCGACCACGTTCGACGGCCTCAAGATCAATCGTGACGGCTGCACGTTCTCGTCGACGGTGCTGTCGCCGCCGCCGCCCGCCCTCAAGTTCTTCTCGGTCATCGCGCAGGGGTCCGACGACGCCATCTACGCGGCGGCCGCCGACCCGCTGGACTTCAAGGTCTACAAGAGCACCGACGACGGCGCGACGTTCCCGACCTCGTCGGCGCCCGGGCAGCTCAACGACTGGTACCAGAGCCTCGAGGTCGCACCGTCGGATCCCGCCCGCCTCTACCTCACGGGCTACCGCTTCGTCGACGACCCCGAAGGCGGCAGCGCGAAGGTCAAGGTCCACCTGCTGTCCCGCAGCGTCAACGGCGGCTCGACCTGGCAGACGCTGCCGGTCACGGCGTTCACCACGATGTCGAACTCGACGATCGAGATCGCGGGCGTCTCGCCGACCAACCCGAACCTCGTGTTCGCGCGCGTCAAGCTCGAGGACAACGCGATCCGCGACGCGATCTACCGCAGCACGGATGGCGGGCTCACCTGGACGCGCGTGCTCGGCACGCAAGGCGCGATCGCGTTCCTCGTGCGCGCGAGCGGCGAGCTCGTTGCCGGGACGCAGAACCAGGGATCGTTCAGGTCCGTCGACAACGGCGCGACCTGGACGGAGTTGACGACCGCGCCGCACATCAACTGCCTCGTCGAGAACGCCGCGGGCGAGGTCTGGGCGTGCACGCAGAACTACGGCGTCCCGACGATCCCGAAGGACGGGTTCGGGATCATGAAGAGCTCCGATCTCGTCACCTGGACCGGCCTGCTCGACTTCCGCGCGATCGAGGAGCCGGTGGCGTGCGGCAGCGAGACGCTGCAGTACCAGAAGTGCGATCGGAACCCGAACATCGACATCTGGTGTGGCCTGTGCGCGCAGCTCGGGTGTGATGCCAAGCGCGAGTGCGAGGTTACGAACGGAGACGGATCTCCGGACGCGGGCACCACCGGCCCGGGCGAGAAGCCGGGATGTTGCGAGACCGGTGATGGCGGAGCGCCGGGCGCGCTGGCGCTCGGGCTCGTCGTTGGTATGGTGCTGATCAGATCACGACGTCGCCATCGCTGACGGTTGCTCTGCTCCTCGACGAGCGACCGAGAAAGGGTTTCATGCTGTCCCGACTCGATCGCCTGGCTTACCGCTCGCAACACCTGTCCTTCGCCGTCAACGCGACGGTGATGCAGGAGGCTGCGCGCCTGATCACCCGCACGCCGCGGCCCGAGATCTCGACGAGCGAGCTCAAGGCGGTCATCCGCCGGCTGCGCGCGCTGCACGAGCGCGATCTCGCGAACGTCGACGCGGGCTACTACCCCCGCGAGCTGCTGTTCGACATCCCGTTTCGCCGCTACGCGCGCGCGCTGCCGCGGCTCGTGCGCGACACGCCACGCGTCGTGCGGCGTATGCGCAAGGGCGACTACCAGGACATCCCGGTCGTCGACAAGTCGCGCTTCCCCGCGTACTACCGCCGCAACTTTCACTGGCAGACCGACGGCTACTTCAGCGAGCACTCGGCCGAGGTCTACGAGCTCGGCGTCGAGCTGCTGTTCCGCGGCACCGCCGACGTGATGCGCCGCCAGATCATCCCGCCCATCACCAAGTTCGTGAAGGAGCAGGGTGGTGCCGAGCGCGTGCGGTTGCTCGATGTCGCGTGCGGCACCGGTCGCACGCTGCACCAGATCGCGCGCACGCATCCGGCGATGCACATGTGGGGCGTCGATCTGTCACCGGCGTACGTGCGGCTCGCGCGCCAGCGGCTGGCGAAGGTCGACGAGGTCGCGCTCGCCGTCGAGAATGCCGAGCACCTGCCGTTCGCCGACGCGACGTTCGATATCGCGACGAGCGTCTACCTGTTCCACGAGCTGCCGCGCAACGCGCGTCGCAACGTGATCCGCGAGCTCCACCGCGTCGTGCGGCCGGGCGGGTTGATCGTCCTCGAGGACTCGGCGCAGCTCGCGGAGAGCGCCGAGATCGCGACGGCCCTGCAGGAGTTCCCCCGCGAGTTCCACGAGCCGTTCTACGCGGACTACCTCGAGGACGACCTCGCGGGCATCCTGCGCGAGTGTGGGTTCACCGTGTCGGCGGTCGAGTCGCACCTGGTCTCCAAGGTAGTCGTCGCGGCACGGAGCTGACCGGCGGCAGGGCGGCGTGCTCCCGCGCGCGTCGAGCTGAGCGGCCACAGCGGGAGCGCCGACAAGCATGCGGAACCGCTCGGGAGTGAGATCAGGTCTCGTTCAGTATGTGTCTTGCAGTACGTCGCCCGATGCCACAGATGTCGTGGATGGTGGAGCGATTGAACGTGGAGACCCGCGCGTTCCACCCCGATGCGGAGACCGACTTCGACCTGCTGTTCGAGGCCGAGACCTCGCCGGCGCAGTACCTCGTGTTCCTGATGCGGGCCTACGGCTTCGAGGCGCCGCTCGAGGCGACGCTGGCGACGACGCCGAACCTCGACCTCATGATCGATCTGCAGCAGCGCTTCAAGGCGGGCTTCATCGCGAAGGATCTGATGGCGCTCGGCATCCGCGCGCAGGACGTCGCGGAGCTGCCGCAGTGCCTCACGATCCCGCAGTTCCGCGGCGCCGCCGAGGCGATGGGCTGGATGTACGTCATCGAGCGCACGACGCTCGCCCACAGCGTGGTGCACCGCCACCTGCTGACCCGGCTGCCGCGCGAGATGCGCCACGCGTCGGACTACCTGACCTGCTACGCCGGGGCCGTCGGTGCGCGCTGGCGCGACTTCGGGATGACCCTCGACGACGTGGGGCGGATCCCCGCCATCGCGGAGCGGATCGTGTCCGCCGCCTGCGACGCGTTCCGGTGCCAGCGCCGCTGGATCCGGCAGGACGTCAGCGACACGCGCATCGCCATCTAATACGTTCGGCGGATGGCCGAGCCCCAGGATCCGCGTCACCGCCTCGAGCTGCTGCGGACCGAGCTCGGCGACGTCGATCGTGAGATCCTCCGCCTCGTCGCGCGCCGCCAGGTCGTCGCGCAGCGGATCGGCCAGGTCAAGCGGGACGCCGGGATCCCGACCCGCGATTACCGCCAGGAGCGTGACGTGGTCGAGCGGGCGCGCGCCGCCGCCGTCGAGCACGGGCTGACGCCGCAGCTCGGCGAGGAGCTCATCCTCGCGTTGATCCGCGGGTCGCTCACGATCCAGGAGAAGGACACCGTCGCCCTGAAGGGCGAGGGCAGCGGCCGGCGCGTCCTCGTGATCGGCGGCGCGGGCCTGATGGGGCGCTGGTTCGTGCGCTACCTCGGCGCGCAGGGCTTCACGGTCGAGATCGCCGATCCCGGCGAGGGCCCGGCGGGCATCGTCAACCACGGCGACTGGCGCTCGATCCCGCTCGACCACGAGCTCGTCGTGATCGCGACGCCGATGCCGGCGACCGCGACGATCCTCGAGGCGCTCGCCGCCGCGCCGCCGAGCGGCGTGGTGTTCGATGTCGGCTCGCTGAAGAGCCCGCTCCGCAAGGGGCTGCGCGCGCTCCACGCGGCGGGCGGCAAGGTCACGTCGGTGCACCCGATGTTCGGACCCGACACCGAGCTGCTGAGCGGCCGCCACGTGATCTTCGTCGACGTCGGCGTGCCCGAGGCGACCGCGGCGGCGCGCGCGCTGTTCGAGCCGACGATGGCGACGCTCGTCGAGATGGATCTGGAGAGTCACGATCGCGTGATCGCCTACGTGCTCGGCCTGTCGCACGCGCTCAACATCGCGTTCTTCACCGCGCTCGCGGAGAGCGGCGAGGCGGCGCCGCGGCTCGCGACGCTGTCGTCGACGACCTTCGACGCGCAACTCGGCGTCGCCGCGAAGGTCGCGGCGGAGAACCCGGATCTGTACTTCGAGATCCAGACGCTCAACGACTACGGGACCGAGTCGCTGGCGGCGCTGCTCTACGCGATCGAGCGGCTGCGGTCGGTGGTGCGCGCGAACGACCTCGAGGGCTTCCGGGGCCTGATGGGGAAGGGCAAGGCGTACCTGCAGGATCGCCCGCCGCGCTGACGTGACGACGTGACCTGCGCGAGCCTTACGCGGAGGTGACGGTGGACGTCCCAGGGCCGGCTACCATCGCCGGATGAGAGCCAGCCTGCTGATCCTCGCGGCGTGCGCCGGACCGGGCGAGCGAGCGGCGCCCGCACCGGTCCCGCCAGCGCCTTCCGGTGGCGTACCCGTCGCCACCGCTGCGGCGGCACCTGACGG
>JALZOI010000443.1 GCA_030857245.1 Myxococcota bacterium | reverse complement strand
GGCCGACGCCGGTGTCGACGCCGACGCCGGCCGTGCCGAGCACCGAGGTCGCATGGAGGGCCAGCCGCGGGCCGCGCAGCGGTGCGAGCGCGTCGATCTCCGAGGCCGGCACCAGCCGGCCGGCGCGCACGAGCGGGCTGCGGAACGCCGGATCGACGAGCCCGAGGAAGCCATCGCCGACGCCTGACAGCGCGATCGCGGTCCCGGCGGTGGCGACGAGGATCCGCCCGAGGACCTCCTTGCCCGCGTCGGCGAGGGCGTCCGTCGTCGAGTCCGCATCCGAGGCCTGGGCCGGCGCATAGAGCGCGAGCGCGGTGAGCGCGATCCCGGCGGCGATCTCGATCGGCGCGGCGATCAGGGCGCGCTTGCGCCGGCGCTTGCGACGCTCGTGCTCGGCCTCGATCGACGACGGATAGTTCTTGTAGCCGCTCCGCTGCGAGTGCTGGAGGCTGCCTTGCGCGTACACGCAGCCCTGGACCAGCAGCACGATCGTCACGAGCAGCACCAGCATTCGCGTGCGAGGCAAGGGCATCGCGCGATGAGGCTCGGCGCGCGGCGGCGCCGTTGTCCGGCGGTGCGAGCTCGCCGGTCGTTTCCGGCGCGTGCCACGTGGGTGCCGGTCAGCGACGCGCGAGCAGGTACGTTCGCTGGCTCGGATGCTCGACGCCGGGATAGGGCTCGCGAGCCAGGCGCGCCTCGAGCGTGAAGCCGGCGTCGGCGATCACCGCCTCGGGGCGATGCCGCATGAAGTCGAGCGACGTCGCGCAGCCGAACAGCTCGTCGACGTGGACGGTGTCGGTGCCGACGTGGAACGCGAGCGCGAGCAGGCCGCCGGGCGCGAGCACGCGGTGGAGCTCGCGGAGCGGGGCGACGAGCTCATGGTCATGCTGGTGCCAGCAGGTCGTCGCGATCGGCGAGCGCGTTCGCGATCTCCGCGGCCTCGCCGGGATCGCCGAGCGCGGGATCGAGCGAGCGCGTCGATAGCGGGGTGGTGCGCGCGTAGATCGCGAAGTTCGGCGCCGCGGGCTCGACCTGGACCAGCTCGCCGAGCGTGACCGGCCCGAGGAACGAGAACATGTGCTGCTTCGCGCTGATCAGCGTGCCGACCTTCGTGGCGCCGAGGACCACCGTCGCGTGGTTCGTGCAGTTGCCGTACATCGTGCCGGTGACCTCGAGGTCGCCGAGCACGAGGATCGGGCCCGTCGTGACGAGGTGGCGCGCGCGCAGGGACCCGAACACGACGAGCGCGCCGGCGCGAAACCGCTGCACGATCCGGCCGCTCACCGTCAGATCGCCGCGGATGTACAGCGCGGTGCCCTCGCTCGGCAACCGCAGCTCCTCGATCGCGACGTCGCTCTCGGCGATCTGCGGAGGCTGGACGAGCGAGGTGGTGTCGATCGAGACCTCGACCTCGCCGCGATCCGCGAGCGAGAACGCCATCGCGTGCGCCTCGAGCAGCGCTCGCACCTCCGCCAGCGTGCCCGGGCGCGCCCACGGATAGTGCGGTGCACCCGCCACGATCGCGGCCGCGCGCGCTTCCTCGGCGTCGACCCGGCGACGCAGCTCCTCGTCACGCCGGGCCTGCTCCTGACCGCCGGCGGACCGCACGACCAGGCCGGCCTCGGCGAGGCCGCGCAGCTTCGAGAGATCCTTGAACGAGCCCATGCACGCATCCTACGCCGGGCGGCGCTGATGGGTACAAGCTACGGCGCGCGCTCGAGGAGCGGCGCACACGTCGAGACGCCTGCGCCGACGATCGGTCGCGGCAGCTGCTGCTGCACGAGCTCCTGCGTGCCCGACTTCATGTGGATCGCGTGCACGGCCGAGTTGCCCGCGAGCGTGCTGAACACGTAGAACACGCCGCCCCAGTGCGCGAACGCGTATGCGGAGACCTCGCCGCGCTCGCCCTCGAGCGTCCACGGTGTGCCGAGGAGCTGCGCACTCGCGCGATCGAGCTCCTGGACGAAGCCGCGTCCGGGCGTCGGGAAGTACCCGAACAGCCGGCCGTCCCCCGTGCCGGTCAGCTCCAGGTGCCGAACTGCCCCAGCGAGGGGCGCGGCCGTGGTCCACGTCGGCGGCGTCGTCGCGGTGTCGAGCGTGGCGAGCGCCTTGGGGACGCCGTCGATGGGGCCCCCGGCGACGAACAGCTGCTCGGTGGTCGCGCGCGGGCCGGTGGTGACGAAGCCCATGCCGAACGTGGTCGGCGCCCCCCGCGGGCGCGTGCCGGGCGCCGCGCACCGGCCGTCGATGATCGACGCGCGATGCACCTTGCCGTTGTGGTAGCCGAGCCACGCCACGCCGCTGCGGTCGACCGCCATCGAGTTCACGGTGCTCCGCGGATCGCACGCGAGCGTCGCGATCCGGCGAAACGGATCCGCCGGAAGCTTCTTCGGATCGAAGGCGTACAGCGTGGCCTGATCATCGACGAGGTAGATCAGCTCGACGTCCTGCAGCGCGCAGGTGTCCACGCACGTGCCCTCGCGACAGCCGCCCTTGCACGCCTCGCGCGTCGCGCCGAGGGAGCCATCGGCGTTGCACAGCACGACATCATCCCCGACGCACGTGGGCGCGCCCGGCTCGCACGCGCGCGTCGCCGGCGGCACCGGCGTCGGCTGCACGAGCTCGCGGTCGGCGGGCGGTGCCACCTGCTCGGCCTCCCGCTGCTTGCATGCCATCGCGAGGGAGAGGACCGCGAGCGAGATCACGAGACGCATCGCGCTACGATGTCATACGTCGGAGCCGGCGCGCCCGTCCGCAGCTCAGGAGAGCTCGATCCAGATCTCGTTGCGGCGCAACGAGCCCAGCGTGGTCGGCGGGTCGAAGCCGGCGAACATCGGCTCGCCCTTGACGGGCAGGCCCGCCGCGGCGACCAGCCGGCGCAGCTCGCCCTGCTTCTCGGCGACGAGCTCGTTGTCGTAGCGCCCGGCGAACCGCAGCACGACGACCCGCCGGGCCGGCACCTCGACGAGCTCGACCCGCGCATCCTCGGGGCGCGGCAGCGAGGCGAGCGCGCGATCCTTCGGCATCACGAAGGCCATCACCTGCTCGCCCGCTTCACCGCTCGCCGTCGTCGCGCGCTGCTCGCCGCGGTTGATCACCGGCGTGGTCATCGCGAGCTTCTCTTCGGCGGTGTTGCCGCCGAAGATGTAGCCGGCGAGGCGGTCGAAGCCCTCGTCGAGCGCACCCTCGAAGTCGGTGCCAGCGATCCGGCTGCGCGCCTCGACGCGGGGCTCGTAGCGCCGCACCTCGAGCGCGCCGATCCGCTGCTCGACCTCGTAGGCCGGCTCGGCCGTGAACAGCCGCTGGAGCTGGAAGCGCACGAGCCCGAACCCGAGCGCCGTCAGGCCACCGGCGATCAACCCGGCCCGCCGCGAGCGCAGCGCCGCGAGCCCCACACCGATCGCCACGGGAGCGAGCGCGAACGAGCTCCAGAAGGCGAGGTTGCGGCGGACCAGCGGCGTCTGCTGCTGCGTCGCGATGCCCGGGCGCGGGAGCTGGTTACGCGGGATCAACGAGCGATCGTGAGCGGTCGGTTCGGTGTTCATGCCCGCACGCACAGCAAGTGCCGCGCCCCCGGTCGCGCCCCGGATCGTCGCCCCGAGGTCATGGAGCCGCGGCTCGGCGGCGGCCCCAGCGTCGTGCTGGCTCACCGCGCGCTCGCGCCCGGCGGTGGGTTGCGCTTGACCGGGCTCGCGTGTCCGCGTCACCGTTCGGCTCCCGCGTCCGTGAGGGTCGCCATGACCACCCGGTTCTTCGACCTCCAGGAACCCGACAACCCGAGCAACGGGTGCGTGGTCGCGGACGCACGGGAGCTGCGGCGGCTCCTCGCGAGCTTTCGCGATCGCGCTCCGTGCTTCATCGAGCTCGTGGGCGATCAACTCACGCTGCTGCTCGGGCTTGCCGCGACCGAGGGGTGCGCGCAGGTCAGCACGACCGGCGGCGAGCTGCCGTACTGGATGGCGCTGGAGGCCGCGCCCGACGACGCCAGCCCGGAGATGAGCTTCCTGATCACGAACACCCGGACCGACATCGCAGGGCGTTACCGGCTCGCGATCGACACGCTCGTCGAGATCGCCGAGGTGTTCGTGAGGCGCGGCGAGCGCGACGATCGTGTGCGCTGGGAAGTGATCTGAGCGCCGCGGCGAGCTCGAGCGTGCTCGCCTACGGCGCGGGCGGCGAGACCGGCGTCGTGAGATCGAAGTCGATGCGGACCTCGCGGCCGGGGCGGGTCAACGCGTAGCGATAGACCTGGCCGGGCACGAGCTCGACGATCCAGACGTTGGTGACCGAGGCTGCGAGGCCCTCGCGCTCGAACAGCGCCCGCGACGCGGCGCTGGCGGGGAACCGCTGCACCGTCGCGGTGCCGGCGTTGGCCGTGTCGCCGCCGTACATCGTGACGGCGGCGGGGGTGCCGTCGGGATGCCGATGATCGTGCTCGAGCCGGAGTCCGGTCGGGGTGCGCGTGAACACCCAGACGCGTGCATCGCGCGGACGCTACCCGTGGCGCGGACGTGCGGCAAGCGACGGCGCGCGCTCGCCGTACGGCGCACGGGCGAACCGGCTATCGTGCGCGCATGCAGCATCCTCGTCGCCTGCACATCCTCGATGGTGGGCTCCTCTCGTTCGATCGTGCGTCGGGCTCGAACGTGCTCGTCGCGACCGAGGCGACCCGCCACCTCGTGCGACGCGCGCCGCGCACCCTCCAGATCGGGCTGCTCACCGCGTGCAACCTGCGCTGCTCGTTCTGCTACCGCGACACCGAGGCGCCGAGCCGGTGGACGTACGACGAGCTCGTGACGCTGTGCCGCGGCGCGGCGGCGTGGGGCGTGCTCGAGGTCGCGTTCGGCGGCGGTGAGCCGTTCCTGTTCCGCCGGTTCCCGGAGCTCGTCGAGGAGATCCGTCGGTCGACCCCGCTCGGCGTCAACGTCACCACCAACGGCATGTTCCTGACCCGCGAGCTCGCGGATCGGCTGCGCGGCCTGATCTCGGAGATCCGGCTCTCGATCTACGACGACAACGACCCGATGTCGCGGCTCGAGCTGCTGCGCGGCCACGAGGTCGGAGCGAACTGGCTGGTCACGCCCGCGAACGTCGACCTCGTGGTCCCGCGCGTGCTCGAGCTGCTGCGCCGCGGTGCGCGCAACGTGCTGCTGCTCGGCTACAAGGGCGACGACGCCAGCTTGCGCCTCGACGAGCGCGGGTTCGCGTCACTGCGGCGCTCGATCGCGATGCTCGAGGGCTTGCCGGTGCGCGTCGACGTGTGCTGGTACCCGCACCTCCGCGACCTGCCGTACCTGTTCGCGCGCACCGACTGTGGCGCCGGCGACGAGTCGCTGATGCTGACGCCTGACAAGCAGGTCCAGGCGTGCTCGTTCGCGAAGGCGCGCGTGCCGTTCGAGACGCTCGAGGAGCTGCAGGCGATCTGGTCGAACCTGCGTGCCGATCGCCCGCACGCCGAGACCGGCGGCTGCACGCGCGAGCTGTTCGACGTCGCGCCGCCGGGCGCGCGCGTCGTGTCGGGACGCGTGCTGCCCGATGCCGGGCCGGCCGCGTACGCGTGGCAGGCGTGGGCGAGCAGCAACAGCGGGCCGTATCTCCTGATCGCGCGGTTCGCGACCGAGCACCAGGCGGCCGCGATCGCCGACGAGCTCACCGCGATGTACGAGGAGCACCTCGCGTTCGCGAACAGCGAGGCGTACGGCGCGTGGTCGGGCGAGCACTACTACGAGCCGAGCCCGCCGATGCAGGCGTTCGCGAAGGCGCACGGCTTCACCTGGCCGACCGCCGATGGCTTCGCGTGGGAGGAGATGGAGGAGGGCGGCCTCGACATCAGCGCGATCGGGTCGAACCTCGTCGTCCACATCGGCTACGGCCAGCAGATCGGCGAGGCCGGGATCTCGCTGTACGCGACCCAGCAGGGCGCCGATCTGATCGTGAAGACCGAGCAATCATTCGTGGTGCGCGTCCAGGCGCACGATGCCGCCACCCGGCAGCGCGTCGATGCCGTCCTCGCACGCGCCCGCACGGAGCTCGAGGAGCTGATGCTGGACGACGAGGAAGGCGAGGCCGCCGACGAGGACGCCGGGGACCGCGAGGCGCTCACCATGGCGCCCTATGTGTTCGAGCTCGCCACGACCACCGGGCTGCAGCGGGTCGCATTCGGGAGCAACCTCGGTGGGCAGGGCGATGCGGCGACGTTCCTGCTGATGCTCGACATCGCGGGTGTCAGCGTGCGCGTCGAGCGCGCCGCGGTCTGACCGCGAGCCAGCCGGGCGCGCGCTCCGGTCGAGGCGAAGCAGGCACCGCGGACCGCACGCATCCGTGTGAGGATCCCGTCATGACGCGCTGGTGGTGGATCGTGATGCTCGCGGCTTGCGGATCGAAGGACAGCGGCGAGCGGTCGGCGCCGGTCGAGGGC
>JALZOI010000442.1 GCA_030857245.1 Myxococcota bacterium | reverse complement strand
GCCACGCTCCACGCGCCGGCGACGAGCCGGGCGCCCGACGGCGCGCGCGCGGGATCCTCGATCATCGCGACGATCGTCGCGGCGACGTCGGCCGGTCGCTGCAGCGCCCGGCGGTCGGCGTCTGGGATCGCCGCCGCGTGCATCGCGGTGTCCATCTCGCCGGGATCCACCGCGAGCACGCGCACGCCGGTGTCGGCGAGCTCCGCCGCGAGGATCCGGCTGAGGTGATCCTGCGCCGCCTTCGACACCGCGTACGCTCCCCACCGCGGATACGGCTCGACGGCGGCATCCGAGCTGACGTGCACGAGCACGCCGGCGCCGCGCACTGCCATCGCGCCGGCGAGCACCTTCGTGAGCCGGAACGGTCCGACGAGGTTGGTCGCGAGCACGGCGGCGAGGTCCTCGCACTCGGTGTCGAGCAGCAGCCGCAGCGGCACCGGGCCGAGCGTGCTCGCGTTGTGGATCGCGATCCCGAGCTCGCCGACGAGGCCGTGCGCCTGGCCCGCGATCCGGTGCACCGCGTGCGGGTCCGCGATATCGCCAAGGATCGCGTGCGCCGTCCCGCCGCGCGCCCGGATCGTCGCCACCACGTCGTGGAGCGGCCCGGGCTCGCGCGCGACCAGCGCTACCTTCGCGCCACGTGCGGCCAGCGCCTCTGCCAGCGCCCTGCCCAGCCCTCGACTCGCTCCGGTCACCAGTGCTCCTTGTCCTGCGATCTGCATCTCGTCCTCCTGCATCCAGCCTAGGAAGCCGCTGCCAACGTGTCATCCCCCGCGCTATTATGTTGGCAGGAGGCTCATCCATGGACCGCGAGCACGCTCACCTCGCCGACAACATCCGCGCCGTGCGCGAGGCCCGCGGGCTCTCGCAGCAGCAGATCGCGAAGGGGGCGGGGATCCCGCGCGCGACCTGGACCAACCTCGAGTCCGGGGCCGCGAACCCGACGCTCGCGGTCCTCGTGAAGGTCGCCAACGCGCTGCAGGTCCGGCTCGACGAGCTGCTCGCGGCGCCGCGGCAACCGGCGCGTCACCTCAAGGCCTCGGAGCTGCCGGTCCGCGAGCGCGGCCAGGTGCGCGTCCGCAAGCTGCTCCCGGAGCCGCTGCCGGGCCTCGACCTCGAGCGGATGGAGCTCCCCGCCGGCGCGCGAATGCCCGGCGTCCCGCACACGCCCGGCACGCGCGAGTACCTGACGTGCGAGCGCGGCACCGTCGAGCTCGCCGTCGGTGGCGAGCGCTACACGCTGAGCGAGGGCGACGTGGTGACGTTCCGGGGCGACCAGCGCCACGCGTACCACAACCCCGGCAAGCAGCCCGCGATCGCCTACTCGGTGATCGCGTTCGCGCCGGTCACGTCCTGAGCGCGGTGCTCAGAACTTGTAGCTGAGGCCGATGCGGCCGTAGAGCACGAGATCCTGCTGGGGCATCGAGCCCGAGAACAGATTCGTGAACAGCGCGCGCTCGTCCTGGAACGGGGCACCCTCGAGGATGCCGAACAGGTTCCAGCGCTGCTGGATCGCGATCTCCGCGATCATGCTGATCAGGAAGCGCGCGCCATTCTCGCGGCCGAACATGCTCTCGCCGGTCTCGCCGGTCAGCAGCTCCGCCTTCTGGCGATCGATGTCGGTGAAGCCGTCCATCTCCGCCTTGTCGGGATCACCGCGTACGACGCGATCGAGGTAGCCCTGGCAGGTCTCGGTCGGCTCGGCATCGACCGGCTTGAACCGCGCCGCCGAGCCGGTGCCCGTGATCTCCGGGCAGTGGCGATCGGTGTAGAACTCGAGGTACGCGCGCCCCGTGATCGTGACGTTGCTGAGCGCGGTGAGCGACGC
This sequence comes from Myxococcota bacterium, assembly GCA_030857245.1. Taxonomy (GTDB): domain Bacteria; phylum Myxococcota_A; class Polyangia; order Haliangiales; family Haliangiaceae; genus JABFXX01. The sequence continues at coordinate 4,594 of JALZOI010000442.1, read as the reverse complement.
GAGCACGCCGACGTCCCACGTGACGCCGTTGCGCTGCGAGTTGTCGAGCACCTTGTTGCCGAACCAGAAGTTCGTGAACAGCGCCGCCGAGAACGGCTCCTGGTTCGCCACCATCATGCGAGCGCCGAGGCCGAGCTCGCTGCGCGACAGCATCGTGCGCGCGGCGACGGTGGCGTCGAAGCCCCACTGCTTGTTGACGCGGCCCGCGCCGACCGTGATGCGGATGCCGGCGAAGTATGGATAGCCGGCGTCGAAGTCGACCGTCGAGCGGCCGCGCGGCAGCACGCGAGCGCCCCACGACGACAGGCCCTTCTGCTCGTTGACCAGCTCGCTCTCGCTCTTGCCGGCGATCGCCAGCTCGCGTGACAGCGTCTCCGTCTGACCGCCGGTGATCGTGATCGTCTCCTCGAACGCCTGGTACCCCGGCATCTCGATGCGGACGATCGTCTTGCCCGTCTCGACCTCGAGATCGAGCGGCGTCTTCTCGCGGCCCTCCTTGTCCTTGACGGCCAGGCCGTTGATCAGCACGTTCGCGCCCGTCGGGGTCGACAGGATGCGGAGCCGGCCGACGCCCTTGAGCTCGGCATCGACCGTCAGGGTCTTGCCGGCCTGGATCATCACCTTCTGCTCGTACGGCTTGTAGCCGGGCAGCCGCACCATCACCGGGTGCTCGCCGGCCGACAGCTTCTTCTCCTGCGGGACCTTGCCGATGACCGCGCCGTCGATGATGACCTCGGCGTCGGGAATCGACGACACGACCTTGAGGATCCCGGTGTCGCCCGAGGCCTCCGGGTTGAGGTCGAACTTCACGATCTGCGAGCCACCCGCGGTGACCATCACCTTCTTCTCGCCGACCTGGAAGCCCGGCGCCTTGACCTGGAGGATGTGCTCGCCCGCCTTGACGTCCTTGATGTCGACGGGCACCGGGCCCATGTCGGCACCATCGATCATCGCGCGCGCACCCGGCGCATCCGACAGCACGCGGACGACACCGACGCCACCGTGCAGCAGCGGCGCGAGCTCCGCGCGCACCTTGGTCTGCTGGTTGGCGGTGACCTGCACGGTCTGACGCCACGGCGGGCCCGGAGCCTTCTTGACCTCGATGACGTGCGAGCCCTCGATCACGTTGTTGATCACCGACGGCGTGTTGTCGGGGTGCTTGTTGCCGTCGATGTAGACCTCGGCGTCCTGGACGTCCGCCTCGACGACGACGGTGCCGTACTTCGGCTTCGCGTTCTCCTTGAGCGTCGGCGTCAGCGTCAGCGCCGGCGTCTGCGAGGTGTCGACCCACTGGGTCAGCGTCTCGAAGCCTTCCTTCTTGATCTCGACGAGGTGCCGACCCGCCGTCGTCTTGATCACGAGCGGGCCCTGGATCTGACCCTGCGCGACGCCGTCGATGGAGACGGTCGCGCCGACGAGGTTGCGATCCGCGTCGCTGCGGATCTCGATCTGCGGCTGGCGGGTCAGCGGGACGAACAGCTCCTGGAGCTTGCGCACCTTGCCGACCTTGAACGCCTTGGTCGTGGCCTCGTAGCCGGGGGCCTCGACGATGACGGTGTAGTCACCGTTGAGCACCGACGCCGTGTACGGGGTCATGCCGACCGCGTTGCAGGACTTGTCGCCGAACTTGACCGTCGCGCCCTGCGGCGCGGAATCGATCTTGATCTTGTAGCGACCCGGCCTGGGTTGCGGGCAGTTCGCCTGTGCATCCGCGGTCCCGGCATTGCCGAGCACCACGCTGAACAGGATCATCAGCGACCAGAGAAGACGCGGAATCCTCATCGGAGAACCTCAATGAAACGGACGGCTCCGAAAGTATCAGGTGTCGACGCCGGCAGGGCCCTCGCCGCCTGATTAAACGGGATCCGTCACACCGTCTGGCAATGATGGGGACGGCTACACCAGGCGCGCCGCGAGCGCCCCGAGCAGGGCGAGCCCCGCGATGATCCGGTAGACCGCGAAGCCGATCATGTCGTGGGACCCGAGCCACTTCAACAACCACGAGATCGACAGGTAACCGCTGACGGCAGCGGTCGCGGTGCCGATCGCCAGCGCGGGGATCGCGTCACGCCCGAGCATGCGGAACGCGTCCTTGGCCTCGAAGATTCCCGCACCGGCGATCGCGGGGATCGAGAGCAGGAACGAGAATCGCGCGGCATCGCTCCGGGCGAAGCCGAGGAGCAGCGCCATGCAGATCGTGGCTCCCGAGCGAGACACGCCGGGGACGAGCGCGACGCTCTGCGCGAGGCCGACGAGCAGCGCGTCAGCGAGCGTGATCTGGGAGAGCGGGCGGGTCTCCTCGCGGCCCGACGCGTAGCGATCGATGATCACCATCACGATGCCGACCGCGATGAGCGCGGTCGCGATCACGTAGAGCGAGCGGAGGTCGCCCTCGATGTGCTTCTTGAGGAGCAGGCCGGCGACGACGATCGGCACGGTGCCGGCCGCGAGCAGCCACGGCAAGCGGCCCTCCGGGCTCGAGGGATCGCGCAGCATCGCCGAGGGCAACTGGACGAGGTCCTTCGCGAAGTACACGAGCACCGCGAGCAGCGTGCCGAGCTGGATCACGGCCGTGTAGGCCGCGCCCGGATCCGGCATGCCGAGCAGCGCCGGGATCAGGCGGAGGTGGGCCGTCGAGGAAACCGGAATGAACTCGGTCAGCCCCTGGACGAGTCCGAGCAGGGCGGCGAACCACAACGCCATCGCGACACGCTAACATCGAACGGTGTCGCGAGAGCTGATCACGTCCCTCATCGTCATCGCGATCAGCGCATGCTCCGCCCACCCACCCCCCAGGCGCTCACCTGACCAGGGACCGACCGAGACCGCGGATCGCGCTCGCGCGCAGCCCGGGCCGACCGATCGCGAGTGCGACGATCTGTTCGCCCACGCGATCGCGATCCGGATCGCCGAGCAGCGGCGCACGCTACCGCCCGATCAGGTGCCGACCGAGGCCGAGCAAGCGACCCTGCGGGCCGAGCTCCGAGCGGGCTACCTCGAGAGCTGCCGGGCGGGCAGCCGGGGCGGCCTGCAGTGTGGGCTCGTCGCGAAGACGCTGGACGAGCTCGCCGCCTGTCACTCGACGCCGAGCAGCTCGACTTCGAACAGCAGCGTCGCGCCGCCGGGGATCACGCCGGCCGCGCCGCGGTCGCCGTAGCCCAGGGCCGGCGGGATCAGCAGGGTGCGCTTGCCTCCCACCTTCATCGTCGCGACGCCTTCGTCCCAGCCCTTGATGACGCGGCCCTGGCCGAGCGGAAACTTGAAGGGGTCACCGCGATCGACCGAGCTGTCGAACTTGGCGCCCTTCGCGCCGTTCACCCACAGCCAGCCTGTGTAGTGCATCACGCACCGCTGGCCAGCGGCCGGGCTCGCGCCGGTACCCACCACGGTGTCCTCGTACTGAAGGCCTGTCGGAGACTCGTTCATGCCGCGCATCCTACACGCGGCCTTCGCGCGCGATCCAGCGCCCTCATTGTATGATGTGCGGTGCGGCCAGCGTGGGGATGCCGGACGCCGGGGGACTCGATGTCGAAGCGCTTGCTCGGTTGCGTCGTACTGCTCGGACTCGTGGTGGGATCGGGGATCGCGCGCGCGAACCTCTCGACGACACCGGTGACGATCGATGTCGGGACGGTCCGCGTCGGCGACACCGGCGACGTCGCCGAGTCGATCGAGAGCGATGATGTCGTCGGTGACAACCTCGCGAGCATCGGGCTCGCCGGCACCGGGTGCGCCCGCTTCACGGTCGCGCCCGCGAGCGGGACCCTGCCCCGCCTGATCACGATCGCGACACCGCTACCGATCGCGATCACGTTCGCGCCGACGGCGCGCGGCCTCGCGACCTGCCAGGTCAGCCTGCGTGATGGCGCCGATAACCCGCTCGGGACGTTCGAGCTGCGGGGCACCGGCGTGGCGCCGGTGATCGCGGTGCCGGCGGCGACGAGCTTCGGCGCGGTGCGGGTCCTCGACACCGCCACCACGCCGACGAGCAGCCGCGATCTCGCGATCTCGAACACGTCGACCGATGCCGGCCAGGCGCTGACGATCACCGCGCTCGCCTTCACGGGATCCGACTATTCGCTGGTGACCCCTCCGACGCTCCCCACCGTCATCGCGCCGGGGGGCTCGCTCGTCGTCGCGGTCCGGTTCGATCCGAGCAACGCCGGCGCGCGCGCCGCCACGCTCGACATCACGAGCAACGATCCGAGCATCGCCACGAAGTCCGCGCCGCTCACCGGCACCGGGACGACGGCCGTGATCGGCGTGAGCGACGTCGCCTTCGGCAGCGTCGCGAATGGCACGACCGAAGTCGCGTCCACCACCGTCACGAACACGGCGACGAGCAACGTCGGGCCGCTGCGGATCGCGAGCGCCGCGATCACCGGCGCGACCTGGCTCGCGTTCGACACCGGCGCGTGCGCGGGCGAGACGACGTGCCCGTTCACCGCGCTCGACCTCACGACCTCGACGGCGATCGCGCTACGCTGCACGCCACCCGCGGGCGCGACCGGGTCGCAGCTCGGAGCGCTGACCCTCACGAGCGACACCGACGCCGGCGGCGACAGCGTCGCGGCGGTGACGTGTAGCGCCGGGC
>JALZOI010000441.1 GCA_030857245.1 Myxococcota bacterium | reverse complement strand
GATCCGGTTCGCCGAGGCGCTGCCGAAGACGCGGTCGGGCAAGATCATGCGGCGGCTGCTCCGCGAGGTCGCGTCGGGAAGTGCGTCGCGCGGCGACACCACGACGCTCGAGGATCAGGGCGTCCTCGAGAAGCTCGCGCAGACCTTCGCGCAGGACGAGTGAGCTCGATGGGCGCGCGACTCCGGTGCGTGCTCGGCGCGGGCCTGGCCGTCGGGCTCGGCCTCGGGGCCGGCTGTGGCGGCGCGAAGCAGCCGCGCTTCAAGGCGGCGTGCGCGCCCGACGCCGCCCTCGAGAAGGTCGTGTGCACGGTCGAGAACGTCGGCCAGGCCCGCGGGCGCGCGTGCCTGACGGCGACGCAGGATCTGCCGCAGGGCAGGCCGCTGATCGCGCAGCGGGCCTGCACCGGGATGATCGAGCCGGGGCAGGCCGCGACGCTCGTGCCGCGCTTCGACGGCGACCTCGCGAAGTGCGTCACGCTCCAGCCCCACGAGTGGATCTGCAAGGGGCACATCCTCGAGAGCGATCGCGCGCTGGGCGAGAACATCCCACCAGAGGCCGCGCCGTCGCCGCCGGGCGCCGCGCCGAAGCCCGCGCGACCGAGAGCGCCCGAGCGCAAGTCGCCGTCAGCATCACCGTCACCGTCGTCATCTGGCGGCGCGTCGGCGACTCCGTCGTAGCGCTCAGCTCACTGCGACCGAGCGGTCTCGGCGTCGAGCGCGGCGTCGGCGTGCTCGACGTCCTCGACATCGACCTCGATCTCGATCGGCGTCGGGGGCACGGGCGCCAGGTGCGCACCGCCCGCGGGCACCGCCGTCTTCGTGGTCTTCGCGAGGTACTTGCAGATCTCGCTGATCACCTGCTCGTGGGCCCGCCGGACCAGGCGCTTCGCGAGCGGGGCGTCGGTGTTCGTGATCAGCGCGAACGCGAGCGGACGCGCTGGATCGGTGTCGAGGATGCCCGACAGCGCGATCACCGTCGACAGCGTCCCGGTCTTGCCGAGCACGCGGCCCGCGGCTTCCGTGCCGCGGAAGCGGCTACGCAGCGTGCCATCGCTGCCCGCGACGGCGAGCGAGCCGAGCCAGGCCTCTGCGGTGCCGGCATCGGCGCCGTCGAGGAAGCCGCCTGCTGCGCGGACGACCGCGACGAGGTCGCGCGACGTGATCTTGCTGCGGTAGGACAGCCCCGAGCCGGTGTCGATGACGACGCCCGCCTTGTCGATGTGCGGGTGCCGCGCGAGCCAGCCGTACATCGACTGCAGCGCGAGCTCCATGGACGGCTGCTCGCGACGGGCGAGGGCGGCCGCCGTCATGACCACGCGATCGGAGAGCCAGTTGACGCTCCACTTGTTGATGCGCTTCACGATGTCGCCGAGGGCGCGGGACTCGTGGCGGCCGAGCTCGATGGGGAGCGTGCCGGCGAGCACGGCGTCGCTGACGAAGTCGCCCAGGTCGGCCACCTTCATCTCGCCGGTGATCGAGATCGAGTTCGCGCGGAGCGCCGCGATCATCGAGTACGCGGCGTTCGCGGTGCGCTGCTTCGTCCACAGCGGGTACATCGTCGCGCCGCCCTTGCCGAGCTTGCCGCCGATGGTGAGCCGGATCCGCGGGTAGTTCTGCTCGGTGCGGACGAGCTCCGTCGTGTACGTCAGCTTCGGGCGGTGAGCCTGCTTGCTGGTCACGGCGACGACCTTGACGTCGAGGAGGTCGAAGTTCGCGGGGACCTGCGCCGTCGGCGCCTGGCCGGGCTCGCCGGCGGTGATCTCGACCGGGATCACCGAGCGATAGATGCCATCGCGCGTCGGATCCGAGCTGACCGTGATGCTGCCGTCGATCGACGTGATGCCGGCGCGCGCCATCGTCGTGGCGATCTCGTGGAGGTCGGTCGCCGACAGGGTCGGGTCGTAGCTGCCGAGCAGGTAGACGTCGCCGCGCACGACGCCGCCCGTCGGTGCGGGACCGAGCAAGCGCGTCGGATAGCGGAAGGCGGGGCCGAGGAGCTCGAGTGCGGTCGCCGTCGAGATCATCTTCACGTTCGACGCGGGGTTCAGCTGATCGGTCGCGTTGACCGCGAACAGCGGCTCACCGGTGCGCGCGTCGGCGACGTAGAGGCCGGTCACGCCGCGCCGCAGCTGCGGCCCGCGGAGCAGCTTCTGGATCTCCTCGGCCGTCGCCTCCTCGGCCGTCAGCGGCTCGGTGCGGCGCGGCTGGACCTCGGGGATCGAGCGGAGCTCGCCGGCGCGGGTGTACGCGACGCGCGCGTGCGCGCCGGTCCGCTGCGCGGCCTGGTCCGCCTTCGGCGGGGCCTTCGGTCGCGTGGCGAGCGGCGAGCGCGTCCCGCGCTTCGCTGGTGGCTTCGCGGCTGGCTTCGCCGTCGGCTTTGCGGGTGCCTGCTGCGCGCGCTTGGCGATGCCTTTGCGCGTCTGCGGTCGCGCCTCGGCGATCGACGCGACGAGGCCGACGAGCGCGATCACCACGAGTGAGCCGGACAGCTTCATCGGTTCCCCCGGAGCAGAACATACGTCGCGCCTTCGCCGCCGTCAGCGGGTGCGGCCGTGGACAGTGCATGGACGAAACCCGAGAGCGGGCCGAGCAACGCGGCGAGCACGGCCTCGCGGAGCGGCGCGCCATGCTCGGAGTGCAACCCCTTGCCGTGCACGATCAGCACGCAGCGGCGCGTCCGGACCGCGGTCACGAGGAACTCGCGGAGGCGCTGCACGCCGCGCTCGACCGTGTTGCCGTGCAGATCGAGGGTCTCCTCGACGTGGACCTTGCCGGCGCGGAGGTCCGCGAGCTGGGCGCGGTTGACGCCCGGTGCGCGCGCCGCGTACCGCTGACTGTCACCATCGACGGTGAGGGCCGCCGTGGGCGGCAGCTCGACGACGCGGACGGGCGAGGGAGGCGCCGGCGGTAAGGCCACGCGGTCACGGACCCGGCCCGGCAGCGGTGTCGTGCCACCGATCGCGTCGAGGAAGAGCGCCTGCTCCTCCGACGACACGAGGGGTCGTTTGGTCCGCACCTCTCCATTCTGTACTCGGACGGCCTTCGAGTATCCAGAATTCTGAAGCCGGAGCCTGACGTGGGTGGATTCGGAAGCCCGTGCGGACGCGCGCGCGAATGCAGCCTTGCGTCGACACGTGACCGCCGGCACCACCCGCGTGTAGGTCGGTGTCGTGCAGACCTCGCGCGCCACGTGCTGGCCTTGGCAACTCTGGAACTTCCCGGAGCCGTGCCGAGGCACGGGTGCTGCAGCGATCGCTTGCAGCTTTCCGACCGGCCGGCTTGCGGAGGCACGACACGCCGGGTGAACGTTTCCGTTCTCTTGGAGGTAGTCCCGATGTCCTCGTGCCCCCGCGTCGCGTACTTCTGCATGGAGTACGGGCTCGATCCGACCTTCCCGATCTATGCCGGGGGTCTCGGGATCCTCGCTGGTGACCACATGAAGTCCGTCGGTGACCTGCGGGTCCCGGTCACCGGCATCGGCCTGTTCTGGGACGAGGGCTATACGCGCCAGCTCATCGGCGCGGGCCAGACCGTCGAGGATCACTATCCGAAGACGCCGCGCGATGCGGTGCGTCGGATCGACGTCCGGGTCGAGGTCACCGTTCGCGGCAAGCAGATCCCGCTGCGGACGTGGAAGGTCGAGCGCTTCATCGCGTCGGCGCTCTACCTGCTCGAGCCCGAGCATGACGAGGACCGCTGGATCACGCAGCGGCTCTACGGCGGCGGCGCCGAGGACCGGATCGCGCAGGAGATCGTGCTCGGCGTCGGTGGCGTGCGGCTGATGCAGGCGCTCGGGCTGCCGATCGACATCTACCACTTCAACGAAGGCCACGCCGTGTTCGCCGGCCTCGAGCTCCTCCAGCAGGAGCGCTTCGGCGGATCGACCCTCGTCGATCGGCTCGACCGGCTGCGGCCGCACGTCGTGTTCACGACGCACACGCCGGTGCCCGCGGGCAACGAGGTCCACGATCTGCCGCTGCTCCGCAAGATGGACGCCCACCTCGGCTTCACCGACAAGGAGCTCGAGGTGATCGGTGGCGATCCGTTCTCGATGACGGTCGCGGGCCTGCGGCTCGCGCGGATCGCGAACGGCGTGGCCGAGCTCCACGGGGAGACGGCGCGCGCGATGTGGAAGGACGTCGATGGTGCGGCTCCGATCATCGCCGTCACCAACGGCGTGCACGCGCCGACCTGGCAGGATGCTCGCGTCCGGGCGGCCCTCGTGCCCGACAAGCCCCGCGCGCGCCAGGATGCGGAGCTGTGGGCTTCGCACCAGGACATGAAGGCCGAGCTGATCGCGGAGATCGCGCAGCGCACGCACGTCACGCTGCGCGCCGACCAGCTGCTGATCGGGTTCGCCCGTCGCGCGGCGACGTACAAGCGCGCCGATCTGATCCTGCACGACGAGCGCGCGCTCAAGAAGCTGTTCGATCGGGGCGTCCAGCTCGTCTACTCCGGCAAGGCGCACCCGCGCGATCTCCAGGGCAAGGCGCTGATCGGCAAGGTCGTCGAGGCGGCGAAGGCGCATCCCTCGCAGGTCGTGTTCCTCGAGAACTACGACATGACGCTCGGCGCGCTCCTGACCCGCGGCACCGACGTGTGGCTGAACAACCCGCGGCGCCCGCTCGAGGCGTCGGGGACGTCGGGCATGAAGGCGGCGATGAACGGGGTCCCGAACCTGTCGATCCTCGACGGCTGGTGGCCCGAGGGCTGCGAGCACGGCGTGACCGGCTGGAAGATCGGCGATCCCGATCCCGCCGATGATGCGTTCGACGAGCGCGACATCGCGCGCGTGGACAAGCGCGATCGCGAGTTGCTGCACCAGGTGCTCGAGCACGAAGTGCTGCCGGCGTACGGCGATCGCGCGCGCTGGGTCGCGATCATGCGCGCCAGCATCGCGATGGCGCAGTGGCGGTTCTCGTCGGATCGGATGATCGAGGACTACGTCGCCAAGGTCTACGGCACCGGCGCCGAGGCGGCCGCGGCGGCTGCTCAGTCCGGGCGGTAGAGCACCTGGCGGCGCTTGCCGCGCCACTCGAGCACGAGGTAGTCGCCGAGTTGCTCGGCGGTGGCCTCGTCCAGGCTGCGCCGCGGCGTGATCCGCAGGCACGGGTGATCACCCGGCTCGGAGGCGCGCTCGTAGAAGTGCCAGTGCTCTTCCTCGCGCTGGCCGTCGAGCAGGTACGCGTCGTCGAACGTCCAGCTCGGCGCGCCGGCGCACGCGAGCGGCTTGCCGTCGGCGCTCCGCACGGTGACGCGGCGGCGGTAGGTCGCGTCGAGCTGGGTCTCCGTGCGGCGCGTGATCTGCCACCACTCGCTCTCGTCGTGGACGTTGCCCTCGTCATCGAACGACGTCAGCTCCCAGCGCCAGGTCCCCTCGACCTTCGGCGTCGCGGGCCACGGATCCGGAGGCAGCTCGCCGGGCGCAGCACCCGCCGGGCTCGCTTCGTCGTCGGTGCGCCACAGCGTCTGCGAGCCACCGGCCCAGCGCAGCGTCAGGCGCTCACCCGCCAGCGCGGCGGCGTAGTCGCCGACCTTGCGGAACCCGTGATCGCACGGGCTCGGCTCGGCGCGGTACTCGCGCTCGCGCACCGCGAAGCCGGTCCTCGTGAGCTCGACCTCGACGTCGAACACGGCGCGCTGGCGGTACAACGGGCGCTGGTTGCACTGGAACGGCCGGCGATCGTCGGAGCGCACGTCGACGGTGCGGACGTAGCGCCCGACGAGCTGGGTCGGGACGCCGGGCATCGGGCGAAATCGCCAGCTCTCGTCCTCGACGCGCGTGGTCCCAGCCTCGGACGTGCGATGCATCCATCGCCAGCCGCCGACGAGCTGCGCCATCGTGAACGCGTTGACCGCGGCTGCCGCGCGCGGTTTCGGCGAGCCGGTGCCCGGCTGACAGCCAGCGAGCACGAGGCCCAGCACGAGCGCGCGACGCATGCGGATCAGCCAGGACGGCGCGCGTAGGTGTCGGTGACGATCTTGCCGACGGCCTGATCCGAGAGCGCCTCGGGGCGATCGCCGCCGCACGACTCGTCGTACTCCCACTGGATCGCGGCGCACAGCCGCTGGGTCGCCGCCTGCTCGGTGAAGCCGAGCCGGAACAGCAGGCCGGCGCGCTTGGCGAGCTCGCCCGCGGCGACCTCGGCGCGGCGGTCAGCGCCATCGGTACGCGGCTTGGTGCTGTCGAGCCATTCGAAGGAGGAAGTGTCGCCGCCGCGTGATGCCATGGGCGCGAGTATACTCGGGTCCGTGAGGGTGCTGCTCGTCGCGTGCGTGTTCGCGGTCGTGATTCCGCGGATCGTGCACGCCGACGGTGCCGGCGTGATCTCGGCGAGCGGGGGCGAGCGGGGCGCCGTGGCAGCGGCCATGGCAGGCGCGCTGGACGGCCGGGCCGGCCGGATCGTGCCGGATGCGGTCGCC
>JALZOI010000047.1 GCA_030857245.1 Myxococcota bacterium | reverse complement strand
CGCTCGAGCGGGCGACGTCACGGAGCCTGACGCCGGAGATCTTCGGACCCGCGGCCACGTACGTCGCGCGCGTCGAGCAGGCGATCCTGCGGAACCCCGTCGCCGCGCTCGCGTTCGCCTTCGCGGTCGGCTACGTGCGGGGCCGGCTGCGCCTGCGCCGGCGCTGACCGAACGCCGCTCGGTCGCGGCAGTCCTGCACCGACCTCACCCCGGGGTTCACCTGAAACGCTGGGCCGAGCGGATCGCGCGGATGACCTCCCGTCGCCCGTGCGTTAGCCTGATCTCGTGATGACGACGGCGGCCTTGCTTCGTGCGCTCGCCGGCGGTGCGCTGATCGGTCTCGCCGCGGCGCTCGTGCTCGGGCTCCATGGTCGGATCGCCGGGATCAGCGGCACCCTGGGACGCGCGCTCGATCGCGATGACGGCCAGGGCTTCCGGATCCCGTTCCTCGCCGGCCTGATCGTCACCGGCGTGGTCGTCGCGATGGCGCGGCCCGGTGCCCTCGGTGTCCCGATCGCCTCGCCATCGGTCCTCGCCGTCGCCGGCCTGCTCGTCGGACTCGGCACCACGCTCGCGAACGGTTGCACGAGCGGTCACGGCGTGTGCGGGATCTCGCGCGGCTCGCCGCGCTCGTTGATCGCGGTGATCACGTTCATCGCCACCGGCATGGTGACCGTCGCGATCGTGCGCGGGCTCGGGCTCGGGGGACCGGGATGAGTGCGCTCGCCGCGGCCCTCGCGGGGTGCCTGTTCGCGATCGGCCTCGTGATCTCGGGCATGACCGACCCGGCGCGCGTCGTCGGGTTCCTCGACCTCGGCGGCGCCTGGGACCCGACGCTCGCGTTCGTGATGGCCGGCGCGGTCGGCGTGTTCGCGACGTTCGCGCGGCTGATCCGCGGCCGCGCGAAGCCGCTGCTGGGCGCCGGCTTCTACCTGCCGACCGCGCGCACGATCGATCGTCGGCTCGTCGCCGGCTCCGCGCTGTTCGGCATCGGCTGGGGGCTCTCGGGCTACTGCCCGGGGCCGGCGCTCGTGGTGGCCGGCACCGGCAGCCTCGAGATCCTGGTGTTCCTCGCCGCGCTGGTCGCCGGCATCGCGCTCGCGCGCGTGATCCCGCGACGCGCGCGCTGATCCGTCAGCGCATCCAGACGTGCTGGATCGAGCGCTTTCGTCACGTCGTGCTGCGCGCGGACGTGACCGACACCTCGAGCGTCGCCGCGCTGCTGTCGATCGTGTAGAGGACGATCGGCTCCTTGCGACCACGGATGTCGGCGCTGGCGAGCTTGGTCCCGCGGCGTGGCGGGGGGAGCTGCGCGAACGTGGTCTCGCTGATCAGCACGTCGACCCCGTGGTCCTTCGTCAGCCCCTCGATGCGGGACGCGACGTTCACGGCATCACCGATCACCGTGTACTCGGCCTGCAGCGCTCCGCCGAGCATGCCGGCAGCGACCGGCCCGGTGTGGATGCCGATGCCGACCCGGATCGCCGGCAGCCCGGTCTGCGCGCGATGCTGGTTGAGCTCGCGCAGCGCCTTGCGCATGTCGCGCGCGGCGCGCACCGCCCGCACCGCGTGATCGTCGAGCCGATCGGGGACGCCCCAGAAGGCGAGCAGGCCGTCGCCGAGGAACTTCCCGACCACGCCGTCGTGGCCCTTCACGATCTGACTCATCCGGGCGAAGTAGTCATCGAGGAACGCGAGCAGCTCGCGCGGCGACATCCCCTCCGACATCGACGTGAAGCCGCGGATGTCCGAGAACAGGACCGTGATCTCGCGCTCGACCGGCGCGAGCGCCGACGGCCCGGCACGCATGATGCGCTCCGCGACCTGACGCGGCAGGAACCGGGTGAGGTTGTCGCGCTGGCGCAGGCTCGCGAACATCCGCACGATCGCGCGGTTGGTGATCGCGACCATGAAGCCGAGGACGACGTAGCCCGCCATCAGGAACGCCGTGTCGGCCGTGGTGAGCAAGCCCGCGTGGTGAGTGGTGATCGCGAGGCTGACGACCGCGAGCCCCACCGCATAGATCACGTGATAGACGCCGAGCCGCGCGACGGCGAAGGCGATGATGATCGACGACGCGATCGCGTGGCGGCCCGGGGCGAAGGCGTGCCCGTGCTCCTGGCTGAGGAGCGACATCGCGGTGACGAACCCGAAGTCGACGAGCGTCAGCACGAGCGGCGACCAGTGAGCGCGCGACGCGAGCGGGCGCTTCGAGCGGTACACGACGATGACCGTGAGGATCGTCCCGATGGTGTAGAGCGCGCCGAGCATCGTCTGCGGCCGTGACGAGGTGCCGCCCACATTCGTGACCACCGCGAACATCACGATCATCGCCAGGCGCGCGAGCGCCGCCCGCCGCTCGCCGAGCAGCGCACCCTCGGCGCGCGTCTCGTCCTCGTTGCGGCGCGCCTCGAGCGCCGCGATCTCGGTGCCCTGCGTCCGCTCGCTGCCGCTCACGCGAGGTCATGATATCACCGCGAGGCGCGGCCGCGCGCCAGCACGCGAGTCGCCTGGGCTCGCCACCGCAGCGGCCAGCGCGCACGCGTGAACGCAGCCGTCGCTCAGCCGACGGTCATGCGGCCACCGTCGCGCAGCGCGACCGGGATCAGCTTGCTCGGCTCGGCGGTCGAGACCAGCCAGAGCTGGTGGGCCGCGCGGGTCACGCCGATGTGCAGCATGTGCCGCGCCCAGTGCTGGTCGGGGTAGCTGGCGTCGTTGACGTCGACCATCACGACGTAGTCGAACTCGAGGCCCTTGACGTGCGTGACGTCGGTGACGTCCACGCCGGGCTGGAAGTTGAACTCGTCGCGCTTGATCCGGCGGAGCGCGGGGACCTCGGCGCGGCGCAGCGCCTCGAAGTACGCGTCGGCCTGCTCGGGGTGGCGCGAGATCACCGCGCACGACGCGGTCGGCTCGCGGTTCATCAGGTTGCGCAGCGCCTCGCCGAGGAACCCGACGGCCTCACCGAGATCACCGAACTCGTGGAGCTCCACCGGCTCGCCGGGACGCGCGGCGAGCGGCTCCTCGGGCGCGAGCTCGGGACCGAGGATCTCGCGCGCGAGCATCATGACCTCGGCGGTCGAGCGGTACGACAGCTTGAGCGGCCGCACGATCGCGAGCTCGCCCCGCCGGCCGGCGGGCCCGGGCGAGGACACGGCCTCGAGCAGCTCGGCCCACCCCTTGAAGTTGTTGTCGAACACCAGGCGCTGCGCGGTATCGCCGGCGATCGTCACCGAGCGCTTGCTCGGATCGTCGTCCGGCGCGCGCACCGCCTCGAGCAGCACCTTGACCTCGAGGGCGGACCGATCCTGCGCCTCGTCGATCGCGACGTGCTCCCACAGCATCTCGTCGCCGCCGTGCGGCATCAGCCCGCCGCGCTTGAGCTGGACGAGCCGGAGCAGGATCGGGTCATCCTCGTCGTCGAAGCGGCCGGCGGGATCATCGTCGTCGGGACCGACCGCGCGGCCACCCGAGTCGAGGACCGGGCGGCCCTCCTCGTCGACCGGCGACTTCTCGGGCCGGGCGAGCTGGCGCTTGACCCACGCCACGACGCGCTCGACGTCCTTCACGGTGACGTCGGTGCCCTCGAAGCTCGCCTTCAGGAACGTCGCGTCGGTGAACAGCTCTGCCCAGTCGAGCACGCAGTCATCGGCGCGCTTCTTCCAGCGCTTCGTGATGCCCTCGAGCGCGACCCGGACGTTCGGCTCCAGATCGGCGGACTTCTTGACCCAGCTCGCCAGCCCGGATAGCCGCGGCACGAGCCCGCGCCGCGCCGCGAGCCGCTGCCACTCGGTCACCGCGACCTCGGCGACCTCGCGGAGCTCGCCCTCGATCTCGGCGGCCTGCCGCGCGACCCAGCGGACGAGCATGTCCAGCATCGCCGGGTGCTTCTTCACGCGCGAGACGTTCTCGGGCGGATCGACGTTGTACTTCGCGGGCGCCTCGGGGAGGCAGCGCATCCGCGTCGAGCGCGCCCAGCCGGTGTACGTCACGACCGGGACGCCGGTGACGCCGAGCGCCGGCAGCACGCCGGAGACGTAGCGCACGAGCGACGCCGACGGCACGACGAACAGCGTGTTCTGCGCGCGGAACCGGCGGTTGTCCTGGAAGTTGAGGTACGCGACCCGGTGGAGCGCGACCGTGGTCTTGCCCGACCCCGCGCCGCCCTGGATGACGACGATGCCGCTCCCCGGCTGCGTGATCAGCTCGAACTGCTCCTTGTCGATCAGCGCGGCGATCTCGGGCAGCGCCTTGTCGGCGCGCACGGCGGTGCCGTGGTGGATGCCGAGCTTGCCCTTGTCGCGCGGCGGCGCGGGCGCGGGGCGGGAGGCCTTGCCCATGCCGCCGTGGAGCACCGGGGCGAGGGTGCCGACGGCCTCGACCCAGTGGCCCGAGGCGCTCTTGAGGAACGTGCCCTGCGGCGCGCCGATCCGGCGGAGGTTGCCCTTCGCGATCGAGACGTTGCGGCGAGCCTCGACGACGCCCTCCACGCGGCGGCCGGCGATCTCCTCCTCGTAGTCGTCGCCTTCTTCGTAGCGGTAGTAGATGCGCGAGATCGGCGCGTTGCGCCAGTCGACGATCTGCACGTTCGACGAGCGATCGATGAAGCCGCGCTTGCCGATCATCACGTCGCGCGGCTTGCCGTGCTCCTTGAGTCGCATGTGCGCGAAGTACGGGGACGCGATGTCGACCGGCAGCGAGCGCCCGCCGCCGAGCTTCGAGCGCAGGGCCGCGAGCCGCGTCATCTGCTCGATCAGCGGAGGCAGATCCTCGTTGCGGGCCTCGGAGATCTGATCGCGGAGCGACAGCAGATCGGCGTCGAGGTCGCTGGAGCCGACCTGCGGCTTGCCCTCGTCCTCCTCGCCCATCGCGACGCGCGCCTGGACCTGGCCATACAGCCGCTCCTCCTCCGCGATGATGATCGCGCCGGGGCTGTTCTTTTCGACCTCGTGGCCCATGGGTGGGTCGGCGACTCTTATCCGAATCCCACCGCGCCGCAAGTCGATCTGGCCGCCAGCAGAGGGTCGCCGTGCGCACGCGCGCCGGCCGCCCGGCTCGACCTACCTGAAGGCGCTCACGGCAGAGAGGCGTCGCAGAGGCGAGCGCGTGGCGGCGCCGCGACCGCGCGAGCGTCGCCGCGCGCTCGCGCCCGGAACGCGGGGGCATTTCCCATTGCATCGAGGGCAAATAGGCCGTAATTGCATGATCAATCATGGCCCGCGCCAAGGCTCTCCTGTCTCACGATCCACTGCGTCGGTGGACCGCTGCTGACGCGAATGACACGTACAACATCCCGCGCTGGGGCTGCGGCTACTTCGGGGTCAACGATCAGGGCAACCTGATCGTCACGCCCCGCGGCGCTGGCCTCGGCGAGATCGACATGAAGGAGCTCATCGACGAGCTCGTGGCGCGCGGCATCCAGCTGCCGATCCTGCTGCGGTTCAGCGACATCCTGCGCGCTCGCATCGAGCTGCTGTGCAGCGCGTTCACGGGCGCGATCAAGGAGTACGGCTACAACGGCCAGTACCGCGGCGTGTACCCGATCAAGGTCAACCAGAACCGCACCGTCGTCGAGGAGATCATCGAGTTCGGCCGGCCGTTCCACTATGGCCTCGAGGCGGGCAGCAAGCCCGAGCTCCTCGCGATCATGGCGATCCACACGGACGACGAGTCGCTGATCATCTGCAACGGCTACAAGGACGAGGAGTACATCGAGACCGCGCTGCTCGCGTCGAAGATGGGCAAGACCGTCATCCTCGTGGTCGAGAAGCCGACGGAGCTCGATCAGATCCACCGGGTCGCCGAGCGCGTGAAGATCAAGGCGTCGCTCGGGATCCGCGCGCGGCTGTCGTCGCGCGGCGCCGGGCGCTGGGAGCAGTCGGGCGGTGACTTCTCGAAGTTCGGGCTCACCGCCGCCGAGATGGTCGAGGCCGTCCACAAGCTCAAGGCGTGGGGCGAGATCGACACGATCCGCCTGCTCCACTTCCACCTCGGCTCGCAGATCTCGGCGATCAAGAGCGTCAAGAACGCGCTCCGCGAGGCCGGCCGGCTCTACGTCGAGCTCTACAAGATGGGCGCCACCAGCCTCAAGTACGTCGACGTCGGCGGCGGGCTCGGCGTCGACTACGACGGGTCGCAGACCAACTTCGCCTCGTCGATGAACTACACCGTGCAGGAGTACGCCAACGACGTCGTGTTCGCGATCAAGGAGATCTGCGACGCCGACAACGTGCCGCACCCGAGCATCGTCAGCGAGTCGGGCCGCGCGATCGCCGCGCACCACTCGGTGCTCGTCGTCAACGTGCTCGGCGTGACCGAGTTCAACACCCACGTGCCGAAGGAGCTGCAGAAGCCGGCGCCGCCGCTCGTCGTCAACATGTGGGAGACCTACCAGGGCGTCTCCGCGAAGAACCTGCTCGAGAGCTATCACGACGCCGTCGAGTACAAGGATCAGGTCCTCCAGCTGTTCAACCTCGGGCACCTCTCGCTCGAGCACCGCGTGATCTGCGAGAACTTGTTCTGGGCCATCTGCGAGAAGGTCCACCTGATGTCGCACGGCAAGGAGCACATGCCGGAGGAGCTCGAGGGCCTCGAGAAGGCGCTCAGCGACACGTACTTCTGCAACTTCTCGATGTTCCAGTCGGTGCCGGATGCGTGGGCGGTCGATCAGCTGTTCCCGATCTGCCCGATCCACCGGCTCAACGAGGAGCCGGTACGACGCGCGACGCTCGCCGACATCACGTGTGACTCCGACGGCAAGATCGATTCGTTCATCGACATGCGCGACGTCAAGCACGTGCTCGAGCTGCACCCGAAGGCCGAGGGCCAGGACTACTACCTCGGCATCTTCCTGGTCGGCGCGTACCAGGAGATCCTCGGTGACCTCCACAACCTGTTCGGCGACACCAACACCGTGCACGTCCAGCTCTCTCCCGAGGGCGACTACGACGTCAAGGAAGTGGTCGCCGGCGACACGGTCAGCGAGGTCCTCGCGTTCGTCGACTACTCGCCGAGCGACCTGCTCGGTCGGCTGCGCAACAACGTCGAGCAGGCGCTCCGCAAGAAGCTGATGACCATCGAGGAGAGCCGGACGCTGATCAACCGGTTCCGCGAAGGCATGATCGGCTACACGTACCTCGGCCGCGAGTAGCGGTCGGGCGCATGGACGACGCTCGGATGATCGCGCTGCGCCTCGCCACGCCCGCCGACCTCGACGTCGTGTTCCCGCGGACCCGGGCGCTCAACGCGCACGAGGGCATCACCATCGCCGACGCGGTCCTCGAGGCCGCGCTGCGCCGGCTGCTGGACGATGCGAGCCTCGGCGGCGTCTGGCTCGTGCTCCGCGGTGACGCGCCGATCGGCTACGCGATCGTGACGTTCGGCTACGACCTCGAGTTCGGCGGGCGCGACGCCTACCTGACCGAGCTGTGGATCGACGCGGAGGCGCGTGGCGGCGGTGCCGGCGGCGCGGTGCTCGACCAGCTCCCCGACGAGCTGCGCGGCCGCGGGGTCGGCGCGCTCCACCTCCAGGTGCGGCCCGAGAACCCGGCGTTCCGGCTCTATCAGCGCGCCGGCTTCGTGGCGTCCCCGCGCACGATCATGACGCGCCGGCTGTGAGCGGAGCCACCGCCCCGCGGCGGTGAGCGAGCGCTCGGAGACCGTGAGAGATTGGCCAAGAGCGCCAAGAAGCGCCAAGAGAGGTGTGAAGGACCAGGCGAGGCCCCTCTCTGCTCTACGAATCCTTGGCGTCCCTTGGCGGCGTTGGCGGCCAAGCTGCCTGCGCTCAGAGCGGCGCGCTGGCGTCGGTCACGAAGCGTTTCTGCCAGAACTCGACGTCGCGCCACGCGCCGAGCTTGTAGCCGGCGTCGCGGACCGTGCCGACGGACTCGAAGCCGAACGCGCGGTGGAGCGCGAGGCTCGGCGCGTTCGGCAGCGTGATGCCGGCGATCGCCGAGCGGAACCCGCGACGCGCGAGCTCGTCGAGCAGCGCGGCGTAGAGCGCCCGTCCGTGGCCCTGGCCGCGGACGGCGTCGTCGACGTAGAGCCCGATCTCGGTGGTCCACGCATAGGCCGCGCGATCGCGCCACGTGCCTGCCTTCGCGTAGCCGACGACGCGGTCGCCGGCGTCCGCGACGACCCACGGATAGCGGTCGCCGGCGCGCTGCCACATCGCGCGGAGGTCGGCGACAGCGAGCGGCTCGTAGGCGAAGTGGATCGCCGACGTCGTGACGTAGTGGTTCGTGATCGCCGTGATCGCCTCGAAGTCCTCGTCGCGGGCAAACCGGATCGCCATCGCCGCCACTCTACCGTGGCTCGGCTATGCTCGCGGCATGCGCTTCCTGGTCCTCTCCGTCGTCAGCGTGGCCTCGCTCGCTCTCGCCTCGTGCTCCAAGCAGCAGGAGCAGGCCCCCGCGCCGACCTGCGAGCAGGTGACCGATCACGTGCTCGCGATGGTGCAGAAAACGTACCCCGGCCATGGCGACATGGGCGGGATGGGCAACCGCAGCGCCGAGGTCGAGCAATGCAAGGCGCGCAAGGTGACGGCCAAGGAGCGACGCTGCATCCTCGCCGCGACCGACATGGAGTCGATCGGCCGCTGTCGCAAGGGCAGCCAGTCGGCCGCGCCGAAGCCCACGCCGACCGTGCCGCCCGTCCCCGCGCCGGCGCCCCCCGCCACGCCGTAGCCTCTGCCGCGCCGGGAGCCGGGCTGATCCGGCCCCGCGATCGCGTGGTACACGTGCGCCATGCACGACGCGATCATCTCGGTTCCGGATCCCGTCAACGAGCCGGTCCTCGGCTACGCACCCGGCAGCGCGGAGCGGGCGAAGCTCAAGGCGGCCCTCGCCGCCATCGAGCGGGAGGTCGTCGAGATCCCGTGCGTGGTCGGCGGAGAGCGCGTGCGCACCGGCAACCTGCGCGATGTCGTGATGCCGCACCGCCACCACCACGTCGTGGCGCGCTACCACGCCGCGACCGAGGACACCGCGCAGCGCGCCATCGCCGCCTCGCTCGCCGCCCGTCGCGAGTGGAGCGCGATGCGCTGGGAGGCCCGCGCGGCCGTGCTGCTGCGCGCCGCCGAGCTGCTCGCCGGCACCTGGCGCGCGCGGATGAACGCCGCGACCATGCACGGTCAGTCCAAGACGGCGCACCAGGCCGAGATCGATGCCGCGTGCGAGCTGATCGACTTCTGGCGGTTCAACGTCTCGTTCGCCGCGGACCTCTACCGGATGCAGCCGAAGAGCGCCTCCGGGATCTGGAACATGATGGAGCTGCGGCCGCTCGAGGGCTTCATCTTCGCGCTCACGCCGTTCAACTTCACCGCGATCGCCGGCAACCTGCCGACCGCGCCGGCCCTGCTCGGCAACACCGTGGTGTGGAAGCCGGCGGAGACCCAGCTGCTCGCGGCCTGGCAGATCTACCTGCTGCTCGAGGAGGCGGGGCTGCCGCCCGGCGTCATCAACTTCATCCCCGGCCTGCCGCACGGCAGCACGAACGTCGTCCTCGACAACCCTGCCCTCGCCGGCATCCACTTCACGGGCTCGACCGACGTGTTCCGCATGATGTGGAAGCGCGTCGCCGAGAACCTCGAGCGCTACGCCAGCTATCCGCGGCTCGTCGGCGAGACCGGCGGCAAGGACTTCATCATCGCGCACCCGTCGGCGGATCCGCTGTCGCTCGCGACGGCGATCGTGCGCGGCGGCTACGAGTACCAGGGTCAGAAGTGCTCGGCCGCGTCGCGCATCTACGTCCCGACGTCGGTGTGGAACGCGATGCGCGAGCCGCTCGTCGACACGATCAAGTCGATCAAGATGGGCGACGTCTCCGACTTCTCGAACTTCATGGGCGCCGTCATCAAGGGCCCGACCTTCGAGAAGCACGCGAAGGCGATCGCCGAGGCCAAGGCCACCCCCGGCATGAAGGTGCTCGCCGGCGGCGGCTGCCACGGCGAGGAGGGCTGGTTCATCGAGCCCACGCTGCTGACCACCGAGGATCCGATGGTCCGGCACATGCGCGACGAGTTCTTCGGCCCGATCGTGACGCTGCACGTCTACCCTGACAACGCCTGGACCGAGACGCTCGACCTCGTCGATCGGACGTCGCCGTACGCGCTCACCGGCGCGGTGTTCGCGCGCGACCGCGGCGCGATCGTCGAGGCGACGCACGCGCTGCGCAACGCGGCCGGCAACTTCTACATCAACGATAAGCCCACGGGCGCGGTCGTCGGCCAGCAGCCGTTCGGCGGCGCCCGCGCCTCGGGCACCGACGACAAGGCCGGCTCGCCGCTCAACCTCCTGCGGTTCGTCGCGCCGCGCACGATCAAGGAGACCTTGATGGCGCCGACGGACTACCGCTACGCGTTCCTCGACGAACCGTAGCCGCGGCGCGCTGACAGGGCGCGGCGCGCGCAGCGCAGCCGGAGAAATCGGTCGTCCCATCACGGGTCGCGCCCCGTCGCACCCCTGGCGGGACGGGATCATCGGAACCATGATGCCGCCGCGCACAGGTCGCGCATCGGAGTCTCATGAACCGTAAGATCATCGGTGCGTTCGTCGTCGTGGTGCTCGCGCTCGTCGCGGTCTGGTGGCTCTGGCTGCGCGGCGGCGATGCCAAGCGGCTGCCCCCGGCGGCGGGGAGCGCGCGCTCCGCCGTGGTCACGCCGACCGCGGCACCGGCGAAGCCCACCGAGGAGGCCGCACCGCGCGGCATGGCACCGCGCTGGTCGCTCGATGTCGATCGCGAGGGCTCGCTGCGCCTCGAGGGCCAGGTCGTCGGTCCCGACGGCAAGGGCGTGCCGCACGCCGAGGTCTGGCTCGGCTCGGTGCCGCCGCGCACCATGAAGGCGGAGGAGGACGGGACGTTCGTGTTCGACAAGCTGGTCGGCCGGACCTACGGCCTGGCCGCCAAGGCCGGCATGCTGATCGGCGGACCGACGGCCTTCAAGCTGACCCCGACGAGCGACCCGGTCGTGCTGCGGCTCAGCGAGGGCGCGACCGTGCTCGTCACCGTCGTCGACCAGGCCAAGCAGCCGCTGCCGAACATCGAGGTCACCGAGGGCTACGCGCTCGAGACCTCCGCGAAGACCGATGCCAAGGGTGAGGCCCGCCTGGCGCCGGTGGCGCCGGGGTACGTCTCGGTGCAAGCCCACGCCGATGGCTACGCCGCCGCGAGCGGCTTCACGACCGTCGGCTCGGCCGGCGCGACCGGCCGCGTGACGATCACCTTGCGGCGCGGGTTCGCCGTCTCGGGGCGCGTGCTCGATGACGCCGGCAAGCCCGTGGTCAAGGCCCGCGTCTCGATCGGCGGCGGCGGCGGCGCCATGGAGCGCGCGGACGGCGAGGATCGCCCGGACCGCAAGGACCCTCGCGCCGCCATCACCGATGCGAAGGGTCAGTTCACGCTCGCCGCGGTCGCCGCCGGCACGCACACCGTCGACGCGTTCGACGGCGAGCACGAGCCCGCGAGCTCGACGCCCATCACCGTCGCGGATCGCGCTGTCTCCGGCGTCGAGATCGTCATGAAGGCGGGCGGCGTGCTCGCCGGTACCGTGCTCGACATCAAGGAGCAGCCCGTGCCGTACGCGACGGTGCGGGTCGCCGCGGCCAGCGAGCCCATGCAGATGTCCGTGGCCCGGCAGGTCACCGCCGACGAGCAGGGCGCCTTCGAGATCCGGGGCCTGCAGCGCGCGAAGCTCGACGTGCGTGCCGAGTCGGATGCCGCGGCGAGCAAGCTCGAGGCGGTCGACCTCACCGAGCGCACGGAACGCCGCGACCTCCGGCTCATCCTCGACGTCACCGGCACGATCGCCGGGATCGTCGTCGACGACACCGGCACGCCGGTGCCCGAGGTCCAGGTCTCCGCGTTCCCCGACATCCTCGGCGGTGCGAGCGTCGATGGGCTCACCCTCGCCAGCATGTCCCCGGCGACCACCGACGGCGCGGGAGCGTTCCAGATCACCGGCCTCCCCGATGGCACGTACAAGCTGTGGGCCGCGCGCTCGAGCAACGGCATGTTCGCCGGGTTCGGGAAGCAGAACACGTCGGCGAAGACCGGCGACACCGCCGTGCGGATCACGCTGTCCGCGCCGGGCGGCATCAAGGGTACGATCGTCGTGGAGGGCCGCGGCGCGCCGAAGCACGCCACCGTCGGGATCGGCTGGCAGCCGCCGACGCCCGCCGAGGACGGCGTGTTCGAGCTCAAGGAGCTCGAGCCCGGCAGCCACGACGTCAGCATCCGCGGGCTCGACTTCGCTCCGATGGTGAAGCGCGACATCAAGGTCGAGCCCGGCAAGGTCACCGATCTCGGCACCGTCACCGTGCACCGCGGCCGCATCGTCAAGGGCAAGGTCGTCGACGCCAAGGGCAAGCCGGTCGCCGGTGCCAAGGTCAAGCTCGGCGAGTTCCTGGTGTTCTCCGATGACCCCGAGCCTGACGACGACGACGCGCCGACCGAGGCGATGTTCGGCACCCGCTCGGCGACGTCGGATCAGGCTGGTGAGTTCTCGATCATCGGCGTGCCCCCGAAGGCGACCACCGTCGCCGCCGACCACCCGACCTCGGGGCGCTCGATCTCGGCCGCGATCCCCGAGGGTCCGCAGGATCCGCCGCCGGTCACGCTCGCGCTCCGCGGCTTCGGCTCGATCGCCGGCAAGGTCATGCAGAAGGGCAAGCCGGTCCCGAACGTCGAGGTCGCCCAGTCGTCGAAGGCGAGCGGCGCGCAGTTCAGCAGCGCGAAGACCGACGCCGGGGGCGCGTTCACGCTCAACAAGGTGCCCGAGGGCGCGGTCGTGCTGCAGGTGACGCAGCAGACGATGATGTCGTTCAAGAACACGAGCGTCACGGTGCAGGTCGCCGGCGGCAAGCAGACCAAGGTGACGATCGACATCCCGGTCGGCCAGGTCACCCTCGCGGTCCAGATCAAGCCGGTCGCCGGTCAGCAGCTCGATGCCGCCCAGGTCTTCCTGTTCGCGGGCACCGCGCTGCCCGCCAACGGCAAGCAGCTCATGGAGGCCTTCGTCGGCGGCGGCAGTCAGGGCATGAACTTCTGGTTCGCCAGGAAGGCCGAGCCCTCGAAGTTCGCCGAGCTGGTGCCCGGCGAGTACTCGGTGTGCTCGATCCCGATCACCGGCGACATGAACGAGCCGACGTTCATGCAGCGCCTCAACGAGAACGTCGCGACGCTCAAGGTCTATTGCAAGAAGGCCACGGTGACCGCGGCGCCGCTCCAGCAGACGATGGTGCAGGAGCTCCCGGCGATGACGCCGCTGCCTGCGCCCTGAGCCGCCCCGGCGCGGTCAGCCTCACGCTGAGCGACCGATCTGGCGCGCTCCGTGCTCCGTACGGGCACCATGAGGCGTATCGTCCAGCTCGTGTCAGCCACCCGTCACGCCGTCGCCGGCGCCGCGGTCATCGTGCTCTCCGCATTTCTTCTACAAGAACCTTGAACCGATCGATCAGCTCCGGCGTATCACTGTCATGCTGATCCTGGCCATCCTGGCGATCCTGTTCGTCGTGGTCGAGGGTCTGCTGTTCGATGCGATGCGCGGTCCTCCGGCCCTTCCGGAACCCGATCTCGAGCTGAACTGACTACCACCACCAGTAGTAGTCGTTCGGCTGGTAGCCAGGTAGCAGCGCGTCGGTGACCTTCACGAGGTCGCTGGTGCGATGCACGGAGATCGCCTTGTCGCTGATCGCGTAGATGTACTCGCCCATGAAGATGGAGCGCCGGATGTCGACGTACTGCCAGTACTGATCCGCGGCGGCCTGGTAGTAGGACGAGTGGTCGATGGCGCCGTAGCGGCGAAGCCCACCGGCACCGAGGCTCGGGTCGACCTCGATCAGCTCGAGCTTCGAGATGTAGCGGTACGTCGCGCCGGTGCCGCCGGAGGTGGCGTACGCGTACGTCGCCTGCGGGACGGCCAGCAGCTTCTTCGGTGCCCAGTACTGGAAGGCCTTGTGCTCCCACAGCGCCTCGGACCAGCCCCACCCGGCCTCGCCGTCGATCGGCAGGCTGACGTCGAGCGCGGGATGCGCGAAGTCGGCGACGTCGAACAGCGAGATCGTGGTGCGCCAGTTCGCGCCGTTGTCGTCGCCACCGACGCCGATGGTCAGGAGGTTGTCATCGCCGAGCGGATGGATGTACGTCGAGAAGCCGGGGATCTTGAGCTCCCCGACGAGCGTGGGGTTCGCGTTGTCGGTGAGGTCGATCGTGAACAGCGGGTCGATGTTGCGGAACGTCACGAGGTAGCCGCGGCCGCCGATGAACCGCGCCGACATGATGCGCTCGCCTTTCGCGATGCCGCCGATATGGCCGACGGTCGCCAGCGAGCTGCCGGATTGCTCGAGCACCCAGACGTGGTTCTCGGAGAGCGGGGCCTCGTCAGCGTCATCACTCCACCAGCGGCGGAACGCGT
The DNA here is from genome assembly GCA_030857245.1 of Myxococcota bacterium. Taxonomy (GTDB): domain Bacteria; phylum Myxococcota_A; class Polyangia; order Haliangiales; family Haliangiaceae; genus JABFXX01. Next base: position 6,182 of record JALZOI010000047.1, on the reverse strand, counting down.
TCGTCGTCGTCGCGAGCCGGAACGCGCCGTCCTCCTCGTCGATCGCGAACTGATCGGAGAGCATGCCCTCGACGCGCCCCGACCCGACGTACTGGCTCTTGCCGGGACGCGAGATGTCGAACGCGTGGACGTTGAGCTGATCGGGGTCCTGCGGGAACCACGAGTACCACCACCAGCTGTGCGCGCTCTCGGCGAGCACGATGCGGTCGGTGGACGCGTAGAACACGGCGGGGTTCGAGACCACGTGATCGGCGTCCCAGGCGAGCGAGTTGCCGAGCAGATCGAACGAGATGATCGACGAGATGCCGCGCGCGTGGCTATCGGTCGGGCGGTAGAACGAGCGACACGCCGAGGTGCTGAGGCTGTCGGAGCGGAAGCTGCCGTCGGGGTTGCGCACGTAGAGCTGCGGGATCAGGTCGGCGAGCGAGAGCGCGCGGATCTGCGCCGTGATGATCGCCTTCGTCTGCGCCTTGCCGTGCTGCTCGACGAGGCGGTACCAGCTCCACAGCTCGGGGCGATCGATCGCCGCGTACGACGCGAGCCGGATCGAGGTGTCGACCTTGCGCGCCGTCTGGTAGGCGCCCTCGAAGTAGACCTCGCGCAGCAGCGCGAGGTTCGCGCGGTCGGTCATGTCGAACACGGTGATCTTGGAGACCGACCGCGAGCGCCAGTACCAGGCGTCGTGGCCGTCGCCCTGCTGGTACCCGACGGCCTCGCGCAGCGGATGGCCCTCCGGTAGCTGGGTGACGTCGATCGACGAGAACACGACAGCACGATTCGCATCCTTGTGGATCAGCAGCTGGCGCGCGTGACCCTCGACCGGCGTCGCGCTCGTCGGCACGAGCATGCCGAACGTCGGCACGCCGAAGATGTGGAGCTCGTTGCCGTTGAGCGCGTAGACGTGGAAGCCGTCCGTCTTCACGAAGTCGGCCTCGTCGACGCCGCTCTCCTGGTTGTTGGTGCCCGAGAAGTCGACGCCCTCCTGGCGCCCGCCGCTGTCGTCGCTCTCACCCGCGGTGGGCGCGCTATCGTCGAAGCCGAAGCCGTTGTCACCGTAGCGGTCGATCGAGGCGGAGACCTCGCGGATCAGCATCGCCTCGAGGTCGCTCTCGAGCGCGCTGCAGGTCTGGTACTGCACCAGCTGGGTCGTCTTCGCGAGGACGCGATCGGTCGGCCGGTCGTCGTCGCTGCACGCGACGCTCAGGAGGGAGGCAGCCACGGCCAGGGTCGACAGGGTTTGCAGGGAGGCCATGCCGCGCCAAAACAGCAAGAACGTGGCCACGGTCCCTCCGAGGCGCTGGAGCGAGTTACGCGGCCGGGCTCTCGGACCCGCGGACAGATCTGGCGAGCAGGATCTCAGAAATCTGAGACCAGGCTTTGTTACTCTCGATCCGTGCGCCACCGCCCCATGTCGTTCCTGCTCGCTCTCCTCCTCCCGGTCGGTCTGGTCGCGTGCGGTGGCGCGGAGGTCGGCGGCCCCTGCGACCGCGATACGCCGTGCGACGACGGCGCGGTCTGCAACCTGTCGACGGAGAGCGGCGAGGGTGTGTGCATCGCGGCGGATGGCGACGTCGATGGTGATGGCCTGCGCAACGACAAGGACTTCTGCAACGGGCAAGCGGGCGGCGAGTACGACGAGGATGCCGACGGGATCGGCGATGATTGTGATCGCTGCCCGATCGCTCCGCCGCCGGCAACGCCCGATCGTGATGGCGACGCCGTCGACGCGCCGTGCGATCCCGATTCGTCGGTCGCGGGTGATTCGATCGTGGTGTTCGACGGCTTCAACGCGGGGTTGCCGGCCAACTGGAAGATGACCGGGACCTGGGAGTTTCGCGGCGGCGAGGTCGTCGTCGCGACCGCCGATCCGAGCACGGTCGCGATCCTGAGCGCGCCCCTGCCCCTCGTCACGACGAAGCTGGCGGTGCTCGCGCAGTACCGCATCGACACCGCGGATCCCGCCGCCACGCAGAACCTCGCCGGCGTCACCGCGATCGACCGCCGCCCGGCCGGGGTGTCAGCGACGACCTGCGGCGGCTCGCGCGCCGGTGGCGCCGACAGCTTGCTCCTCGATACCGACACCGGCGCGAGCGCGAAGCCGTTCCTCAACCTGTTCAACCCGGCGAGCCGGTACTTCGTCGCGCAGAAGCTCGAGGGACTGCAGGCGGCGTGCGCGATGATCGCCGACGCGGAGCAAGGTGCGGTCAACGCGACGACCGGCGGCGAGTCACCGAGCGAGGCGGGCCTCGTGGTGCGCGGCGTGAAGGCGCGCTTCCAGTACCTGCTCGTCGTCCAGCGCGGCACCAATTGAGCGAGGACTAGCCGCCGAGCCCGATCGAGCAGGCGACGCCGGTGCCGCCGATCCCGCAGTAGCCGCCCGGGTTCTTGCCGAGGTACTGCTGGTGGTACTCCTCGGCATAGTAGAGCTCGGGGGCGGCGATGAGCTCGGTCGTGATCGCGCCGAAGCCCGCCTGCGCGAGCTGCTGCTGGTACGCCACGCGCGATGCCTCGGCCGCCTTCGCGTGCGCCTCGTCGAACGTGTAGATGCCCGAGCGGTACTGGGTGCCGGCGTCGTTGCCCTGCCGCATCCGCTGGGTCGGATCGTGGCTCTCCCAGAACACGGCGAGCAGCTGCTCGTAGGTGACCTGCGCGGGATCGTAGACCACGAGCACGACCTCATTGTGACCCGTGCGGCCCGAGCAGACCTCCTCGTACGTCGGGTTCGGCGTCAGTCCGCCCGCGTACCCGACGGCGGTCGAGTACACGCCGGGGACCTGCCAGAACTTGCGCTCGGCGCCCCAGAAGCAGCCCATGCCGAACATCGCGCGCGCCATCCCGTCGGGAAACGGCGGGGTGATGCGGTGGGCGTTGACGAAGTGGGTGCCGCCGACGCGGATCGGCGTGGTGCGGCCCGGGAGGGCCTCGTCGGGGCGAGGCATGCGCGACTGCTGCGACGAGAAGACCATGATCGTTGCGTAGCACACGCTCGGCTCCCCTGGGACTTACGGTACGTTCACGCCATGGTCGCGTTGCTCGGCATCTGCGGGAGCCTGCGCCGGGCCTCGCTCAATCGTGCGCTGCTGGTCGCCGTCGGCCAGGCCCTCCCCGAAGGCGCGACGCTCACGCTGTGGGACACCATCGACCTCCCGATCTTCAACAGCGACGTCGGTGACCCGGCCGCGGTGCTCGCGCTGAAGCAGGCGATCGCGGAGGCCGACGGCGTCGTGTTCGCGGTGCCCGAGTACAACTACAGCATCCCGGGCGGCCTCAAGAACGCGCTCGACTGGATCTCGCGGCCGCCCCCGCTGTCGCCGATGCGCGGCAAGCCGGTCGCGATGGTCGGCGCGGCCTCGGGGATGAGCGGCACGATCCGCGCGCAGACCCACCTCCGCCAGATGCTCGTGTTCAGCGACTCGCCGTGCCTGAGCCAGCCCGAGGTCTTGATCCCACGCGCCCAGGACCGCTTCGACGCCAGCGGCCAGCTCACCGACGAGGCGACCCGCGTGTTGCTCGCGCGGTTCGGCCAGGCGTTCGTCAGCTTCATCAGCCTGCTCTCGCCGCGCGCTCCGGCGTAGCGGCGACGGCGCGTGAGGCGGGTGCGGCCGTTCGGCTAGAACGAGAGGTCGCGGAGCTTCGAGCGGACCTCGTTGGCGGAGCTCGGGCGATCGTCGGGGTGCTTGGCGAGCAGCGCGACCAGGAGCGCGTCGAGCTCGGGTGGCAGGCCCTGCGTCAGCGACGACGGCCGCGGCGGTGGAGTGTTCATCTGGGCGTAGAGGATGTCGCCATCGATGAACGGTGGGCGGCCACACAGCAGCTCGAAGAGCGTGCAGCCGATCGCATAGAGATCGCTGCGGTGGTCGACGTCGGTGCCGGTGATCTGCTCGGGCGGCATGTAGAGCGGCGTGCCGCGGATCTCGGTGCGGCGGATCGTGACCTCACGCATCACGCGCGCGAGCCCGAAGTCGCCGATCTTCACGGTGTTGTCGCTGCCGACGAAGATGTTCGCCGGCTTGATGTCACGGTGGATCACCTTGCGGGCGTGCGCGTAGGCGAGGCCGCTGCAGACCTGATCGATGATGGCGACGGCCTCGAGCCACGGCAGCGTGCCACGCTCCGCGATCACCGCCTCGAGCGGCTTGCCGTCGACGTACTCCATGATCATGAAGATCTTGTCGGCCTCGGTGACCTGGTCGTACATCGCCACGATGTTGGTGTGGTTGAGCTGCGCGAGCGCCTTCGCCTCCTGCGTGAACAGCTGCAGCGCCTCGGGGATCTTGCGGAGATCGTCGGCCATCTCCTTGATCGCGACCTCGCGCTCGAGCTTCTCGTCCCACGCGCGATGGACGATGCCCATCGCGCCGCGGCCGAGCTCCGCCGTCACGCGGTAACGCTCGAGCAGGAGCTCCCCGGGCACCGGGGTCGTGGCGCGCGGGATCCGCCCCGACGACACCGCCTGCGTCTTCGCCAGCCCGGCGGGCTCCGCGTCAGGATGCGTCGCGGCCTTGAATGGCAGCGGCGTGCGCGGCCCCGCGGAGAGCACGAGCTCGAGGTCGTTGTGGCGAGCGGCATCAGCATCGAGCTCGATGTCCTTGCCGAGGCGGAGCTCGCGCGCCACGTTGATCGTCAGGCGGTGCGGCTTCGACGAGCCGACCTGGATGTCGCTCGACAGCAGCACGCCATGCGCGTCGATGTGGATCACGTGCGTGCCGAGCGGCAGCATGAGCTCGGCCTCGCCGGCATCGTTCGTGGCGACCCGGCTCGGCGCCGCGTCGGCCCACACGAGGACGCCGCGCCGCGGCTCGACGATCACCTGGACCGTGACCTCGGTGGCCTTCGCCACCAGATCGAAGCCGACCTCGACGGTCGCGCCGCGCTTGACCTCGACCTGCTGGCTGCAGGTCTCCGGGACGAGCCGCAGCTTGCCGCCGTGCGCGTAGGTGCCGTAGAGGTGCACGTACCACGTGCCCGTCGGCACCTTGAACGTCGCGCCACTCGCGATCAACGTCGCCGACCGCCGCCGCCCGACCGAGCCCGCCTCCTTGGTCGCGGTATGGAACGCGAGCATGTCCGAGATCTTGGGGCGCGCCGGGTGCTTCGAGAGCTCGACGCACAGCGCCTCGTCGGCGTCCGCGTTGCGCGCGATCTGGAGCTCGATCTTGCCCATGCTGCGCGTGAACCACAGGATCCCGACCAGCACGCCCACGAGCCCGACGGCGACGCTCGTGACGAGCTTGACGAGGTTGAACGTGACGAGCCCCGGCATCGTGACCACGCGCGTGACCTGCGTGGCCTGCTTGGCACCGACTTCGTAGAGCAACAGCGTGATCCGCGCGTCGCTGCCCGCCGACTCGACGCGGTAGACCAGCGCGCCGTCGCCGCCGCTGGCGAGCGCGGTGAGCTTGTCGAGCGGGACGGTGGCGCCTTCGAGAGCTGACGGCAGGAGGACGACCTGGATCTCGTACGGCGGCCGGCCGAGCGCCTGCACGAGCGCGGCCCGCAGGACCTCGTGGTTGACGGTGCGCATCGACAGGGCGCCCGGCGACCACGCGAGCTCGGCGACCACGAGCTTGCGCTTCGCCAGCTCCGCGAGCTCCAGGGTCACGAGCATCGGCTCGAGGACGCGGCTGTCGGCGACCGCCGTTCCGAGATCGACGACGACCTTGTCGGGTGGCTGCATGCCGGTGAGCGAGCCGCCCTCCACCATCACCGTCGCCGCGTCGGCGGGCTCGTCGGGGGCGCGCTGACCGATCAGCAGCCGCGCCAGCCGCGCGAGCTCGGGTTGGGCCTGGCGAGCGGCGAGCTTGGCGATCGCAGCCTGCACGAACGGGCTGACCGGCGCGAGGCGCTCGGCCTGCGCGAGGTGGGTCTGCGCGACGTCGAGCTTGCCGTCGTGGAGCGCGATCAACGCGAGCGTGACGAGCTCCTCGGCGGTATCCGGTGCGCCGTCGAGCAGCGCGGCGGCACCACGCACATCGTTGGCGCGCAGCAGGAGGCGCGCCTGCTCGCGCCGCGCGCCGGACCGACCGAGCAAGACCGCGGCCTCGCCCGGGAGCCCCTTGCTCGCGAGCAGCCACCCCTGGTAGCGCTGCGCGCGCACGTCGGTCGGCGCGAGCGTCAGGTAGGACTCGATGGCCCACGTCGCCTTGCCGTCGGCGCGCCGCATCGCGAGCTCGGCCCGGAGC
>JALZOI010000440.1 GCA_030857245.1 Myxococcota bacterium | reverse complement strand
AGCGCCGGCAGCGCGGCCGGCGGCGGCGGCGGCCCCACCTGCGTGCTCGGACCGCGGAGCGACGGGATCGGGATGGAGATCTTCGAGGGCGTCGTCGGGATCGCGCGCGGCGGCGTCGCGATGCGCCCGGTCGTCGGCGAGACCGCCGAGCCGAACGGCGGCGTGACGATCGGCGCCGCGACCGCTCTGGGCCCCGAGGGCTCCGAGCGCACCGGGATCGCGACGACCGGCACGCCCGGCGCCGGCGTCGTGACGTGGGTCAGCGGGATCGGCTCGTCGGCCTCACCCGCCGCAGCGTGGTCGGCGGCCTCGCTCTGCCTCGTGCTGTCGCCGCGCCGCGAGAGCAGCTGGCCGAGGGTCTCGAGCAACACCTCGCCGAGCTCGGCATCCTCGTCGCAGAGCTCGCGGAAGTCGTCGGAGCGCAGCACGAGGCCGCGGACCTCGCTGCGCGTCATCGCGAGCGAGTCACGGTCGGGTGGCGGCGCGTCGCTGACGAGCGACTCGGGATACACGAACGAGCCGGGGCCGAGCACCTGGCCGCGCTGCTCGAGCTGCCCCTCGATGATGATCCACGCCACCCGATCGCCGAGCATGTACGCGGGCAGCCGCTCGTCGATCGGGATGTCGCGGGTCAGCGCGATCCGGAGCGCGCGCAGCCGCTGCTGCGGCGACACCTGGTCCCACAGCCGACACGCCTGGATCGCGGCGTCGTCCTTGCGGCGGTGCTCGACGGGCTGCGGCGAGTCGCCAGCTTCGAGTACGCGGACGACGACGGCGGTCGCGTTGTCGCCGCCACCGCGCTGGAGCGCGAGCTCGATCAGCTTCTGCGCGGCACGCGCCGGGCTCGCCTGCCCGACCAGCACGCTGCCGACCTCGGCCTCGGGCACGTACTCGCTGATGCCGTCGCTGCACAGCAGGAAGCGATCGCCGTCGGCGAGCGGGACGACGAACGTCGACACCTTGCACTCCTGACCGATGCCGAGCGCGTTGGTCAGCATGCTGCGAAACCGCGAGCCCTCGCCCGACACGTCGACGTCGATGCCGGCCGCGAGCAGCCGCGACAGCAGCGTGTGGTCCTCGGTGAGTTGCATCGCGATGCCGTCGCGCACGATGTACGCGCGCGAGTCGCCGGCGTGCGCGAACATCAGCTCGTTGCCGACGAGCATGCCGCCGACGAGCGTGGTGCCCATGCCGCTCTTCGTGGTGTCGCGCTGCGCGTCCGCGAGGATCGCGTTGTGGGCGGCGATCACGCCTCCGCGGACGACGGCGAGCAGCTGCTTCTTGGCCTCCGGCGAACCGCGGGACAGCCACTGGTCGATCGCCTGCTGGGTCTCGGTGCTCGACCACTTCGTGCGGACGGTCTGGATCGCGAGCGCGCTGGCGACCTCGCCGGCCGCGTGGCCACCCATGCCATCGCACACGACGAACACCCCGCCCTCTGCGTCGTAGTAATGCGCGTCCTCGTTGTGCTCGCGCACGTTCCCTACGTGCGTCGCCGCAGCGCCGACGATCGAAGCTCGCCCCGCCACCTGGCCACTCTAACGCGCTCCGGCCCCGGTTTGGAGCTAACCGCGCATCTTGTAGCCCACGTTGCGCACGGTTTCGATGATCGCCCCGGCCTCTCCGAGCTTCGCGCGCACCCGGCGGACGTGGATGTCGACCGTGCGGGTCCCGCCGGCGTACCGGTACCCCCAGGCCCGCTCGAGGAGCGCCTCGCGGGTGAACACGCGTCCGCGGTGCTGGGCGAGGAACCGCAGCAGCTCGAACTCCTGGTGGGTCAGCTCGATCCGGCGCCCGGCGAGGCGGACCTCGTACCCCGCGATGTCGATGACGAGATCGTCGATCTTGAGCAGCTCGTCGGACCCGAAGGTGGCCGTCTTCCAGTCGAGCTGACGCATCCGGCCGTAGAGCTCGGCCGGGACGATCGGCATCAGCACGAAATCATCGAAGCCGATCGAGAAGTCCAGCGCCGGCAGCCGGGCCACCGTGACCGCGATCAGGATGGGAACCTCGACGAGCGGACCCTCGTCGCGGAGCCGCTTGATCGACTTCTGAGCGCGCCCCACATCGTCGCCGGCCTCGACCACCACCACGTTGGGCGGCTTGCGGGCAACCTCGTCGAGATCGAGGGCGCCGAGATCGAACCGGCCGAGCGTCGCCCGGCACCCCAGCTCCGAGAGCAGGGTCGTGACCGTCCCGGGCTCTCCCGCACGCTCCGGCTCGGCGCAGATCACGACAACTCGCACAGGTAAACGTGATCTCCTCGTCGCTCCCGGGTCAACCCCGCTCGGCAGCGTTTGCCGTCCGCAAGCGTTCCGGCACGGAAGGTGTAATTAACGGTCGCACCGGATCGGGCCAGAAGGGTGAGCGACACCTGTTGCCAGGCCCCTCGAACATGTAAGACTTGGAGCTGGATGGAAGAGTTCCACTGCTCCTTCTGCGGAAAGCAGCGGCGCGAGGTGCGAAAGCTCATCAGCGGCCCGCGGGTATTTATCTGCGACCAGTGCGTGACGCTCTGCAACGATATCCTCGCCAAGGAAGAGGCGTCCGAGCGCCCCAAGTATCCGCCGCCCCGCGCCATTGTCGAAGAGCTCGACCGTTATGTCGTCGGCCAGAAGGACGCGAAGCGCGCCCTCTCGGTGGCCGTCTACAACCACTACAAGCGCATCGGGCTGCGCGGCAAGGCGTCTGACGTCGAGCTCCAGAAGGGCAACATCCTGCTGGTCGGGCCGACCGGCTCCGGCAAGACGCTGCTCGCCCAGACCCTCGCCAAGAAGCTCGATGTCCCGTTCGCGATCGCCGATGCCACGACGCTGACCGAGGCCGGCTACGTCGGCGAGGACGTCGAGAGCGTGGTCAAGGCGCTGTTCCGCGCCGCCGGCGGTGACGTCGAGAAGACGGCCCGCGGGATCATCTGCATCGACGAGATCGACAAGATCGCGCGCAAGGGCGGCTCGCCCTCGCCGACCCGCGATGTCTCCGGCGAGGGCGTCCAGCAGGCGCTCCTCAAGATCCTCGAAGGCAAGACGGCGACGATCACGCCCGACGGCGCGCGCAACCGCCCGCAGCAAGAGCTCATCCAGATCGACACGACCGACATCCTGTTCATCTGCTGCGGTGCCTTCAACGGGCTCGAGGACATCGTCCGCCGCCGCACCGGCCAGCGCGGGCTCGGCTTCGGTGCGCAGGTCTCGACCGCCGAGGATGACAAGGACGCGCTGCGCCGCGAGGCCCGCACCGAGGACCTGATCAAGTTCGGGATGATCCCCGAGTTCATGGGCCGCCTCCCGGTGATCGTCTCGTGCGACGCGCTCGACGTCGACGCGCTCACCGAGGTGCTGTGGAAGCCGCGCAACGCGCTCGCGAAGCAGTACCACCGGCTCTTCGAGCTCGAGGGCGTGAAGCTGAACTTCCGCCCCGACGCGCTGACCGCGATCGCCGAGGAGGCCTCGCGCCGCAACTCGGGCGCCCGCGGCCTGCGCGCGATCCTCGAGGAAGTGATGCTCGACGTGATGTACGAGATCCCGTCGCTGACCGGGGTCAAGGAGTGCGTCGTCACGCGCGAAGTCGTCGAGCACCGGGCCCGCCCCGAGCTCGTCCTCGAGAGCAAAGCCGCGAGCTGAGCCCGCCGGCCCGCGGCGCTTGGCACCGCAGCGCTCGGGTTATGCTGGCCGGGTGCCCGAGCTCCGCAACGTCATCGTCTTCACGATCGGCGCCGTGCGCTATGCGCTCGAGCTGCGGTGGGTCCGGGAGGTCTTCAGCCTCGGCTTCGTGACGGGCGTGCCGACCGCGCCGGCGGCGTTCGGCGGCGTCGTCAACCTGCACGGCACGATCCTGCCGGTGCTCGATGTCTCGGTGCTGCTCGGCGGTCCGCCGGGCCCGCCGGCGCGCCAGGGCGATGGCGCGCTCGTGATCGAGCTCGAGGGCGTGCTCTGCGCGCTGCGCGTCGACCAGGTGGATCATGTCGCGTCGCTCCACGAGACCGGGGGCCAGGTCAACGATGCCTCGGGGCGGCCGCTCACCCTCCTCGATCCCACGCAGCTGGTGCGGCAGGCCACCGAGCTCGTCGTGGCGGCGGGCGCGGTCGACCCGCGGCCCGGGCTGCCGCAGCACGCGCTCGATGCGCCTGAGACCGAAGCGGAGCCCGGGGTCCCGCATGAGTGACGGCGACCTCGACTTCGATCCCGACGAGCTGGCGATGCTCCAGAGCCTGTTCAAGACCGAGGCGCAGGAGGCGCTCGAGCAGGTCACGACGCGCGTCCTGGCGGCGGGATCGTCGCGACCGTCGATGGATGGCTTCACCGAGATGATGCGCGTGACCCACACCCTCAAGGGCGCGGCCGGGACGGTCGGGCTGCCCGCGATGGTCGACCTCTCGCACCGCCTCGAGAGCGCGCTGGCCGGGCTGCTCCGCGAGCTGGTCCCGTGGACCCCGGCGACCGCCGACCAGATCGCGGAGATCACCGACGCCATGCGCGGCTACCTCGAGCACGCCGCCGAGCCTGGTGCGGGCATGCTCGTCGAGCGGATCCGCGATCAGATCGATCAGATCGTGCGGCCGAACCGCCGGTCCGCGTCGAGCCCGCCGCCGTTCGTGGAGCCGCCGCCCGAGCCGGTGCTCGAGGCCGCGCCCGACGGCGCGCCGGCTCCCGAGCCAAAGTCGTGGCTGCGCATCGAGCCCGAGCGCGTCGACGAGCTGATGTCGAGCGCCGGTGAGCTGCTGTTCGACCGCACGCGGATCGAGCGTCGCGTCCAGCTGCTGCGCACGCTCTCGCGCGATCTCGCGCGGACCCGCCAGACCCTGTACGACGGGCTCGCGTCGGCCGCGCCCGACGGCGCCCCCGCGCGCTCGATGCTGGTCGCGACCGAGGGCGAGCTGGCGGCGCAGGCGGCGATGCTCAGCCAGACCACGGCGGCGCTGCTCGACGAGATCGAAGCGCTGCGCCGCACGATCGGCGAGCTCCAGCGCGGGCTCACGCGAATCCGCATGGAGTCGGCGCGCAGCCTGATGACGCACGCGGCACGCACGCTGCGAGCGCTGCGCCGCGCCACCGGCGTGCACGTCGAGCTCCGCACGCTCGGCGAGGACACCGAGTTCGACAAGGCAGTCGCCGAGCAGCTCGTCGATCCGATCACGCAGCTGCTCCGCAACGCGGTCGCCCACGGCGTGGAGCCGCCAGAAGAGCGCGCCGCCCGCGGCAAGCCGGCGATCGCGGTGGTCACGATCCGCGCGCGCCAGGACGGCAACATGCTCGTCCTCGAGGTCTCCGACGACGGCCGCGGCATCGACACCGCCGCGCTCCGCGAGCGGCTCGTCGCGACCGGCACGTGGAGCGGATCGCGCGCGCAGCTCGCCGACGACCACGAGATCCTCGAGGCGCTGCTCGGCACCGGCGTGTCGAGCCGCGGCGATGCTGACGAGCTCGCCGGCCGCGGCATCGGCATCGGCATCGTGCGCCAGACCGTCTCGAGGCTCGGCGGCGAGGTCAAGCTGTCCTCGGTCCCGGGGCGCGGCACGACGTTCAGCCTGCGGCTGCCGCTGTCGACGGCGCTCGCGCAGGCCCTGCTGTTCAAGGTCGGCGGGCAGGTCTACGCGATCCCGAACGTCCACGTCGTCGACACCACGCTCGTCGATGCGGGGGCGACGACCACGCCCGTCCGTGCAGCCGTGGCGACTCCCGAGGGCGACGAGCAGCTGCCGGTCCTGCGCCTCGAGCAGCTCCTCGGCCACGGCGCCGCGACCGAGCGCAAGCCCGGCATCGTCGTGTCGTTCGCCGGCAAGCGGCTGGTGTGCACGGTCGACAAGATCGTCGGGCCGCGCGAGATCATCATCAAGCCGCTCGGCCCGCTGCTCGCGCCGTTGACGCTCTACGCCGGCGCGACGATCAGCGGCTCGGGCAAGGTCCAGCTCATCCTCGATCCCGCGCAGCTCGTGCGGCGCGCGCACCCCGACGCCGCGCCCGCCATCCTGGGCGATCCGGGCTCGGCGCCCGTCGTGCTCGCCGGCCGCGCGCTCGTCGTCGACGACTCGCGCGCGATCCGCGAGGCCATGACGAGCATGCTCGGCCGCGAGGGCTGGATCGTCGACGTCGCCGAGGACGGCGCCCGCGCGCTCCAGATGACGCGGCAGCTCCGCTACGACCTCGTGGTCACCGATCTCGAGATGCCCGAGCTCGGCGGCTTCGACCTGATCGCCCACCTCCGCAAGGACGAGCGCTTCAAGACCACGCCGATCGTCGTGATCACGTCGCGCGCCAACCCCGAGCATCGTCGCCGCGCCCGCGATCTCGGCGTGATCGCCCTCGTGGCGAAGCCCATCACGCGCCGCAAGCTCCTCGAGGCGCTCGCGACGCGCTGAGACGCGAAGCCCACAGGCGTCGGGGCCGCGCCCGTCCTAGCGGCCGCGCTTCTTGGGCGCGGCGCCGCGGGCGCTCGTCGACGGCTTGGCCT